>MKRS01000329.1 GCA_001897035.1 Bacteroidales bacterium 45-6 | reverse complement strand
TTTCGCGTTGCCCGGGCGACTGGGTAATCACCGGGACGGAACGGATGAAACAACGTCCGATCCATTTGTTGGTGGACGCCTTGAATTCATTGGGGGCTAAGATCGAGTATATAGAGAAGAAAGGTTTCCCGACGCTTCGAATCAAAGGACAGGCCCTTAAAGGAGGAGAAATCTACCTGGCGGGAAATGTGAGTTCCCAATTTATTTCAGCCTTGCTGATGGTGGCGCCAAGCATGACCAATGGCCTCACGATCCATCTGGAAGGAGAGGTTATTTCCCAGCCCTACATCCGCATGACGCTCAAGATCATGAGCGACTTTGGTGTGAAAGCCAATTGGGATGGCAGTACTATCAAAATTTATCCTGAACTCTACAAAGGAGTCCCCTTTCTGGTGGAGTCCGACTGGTCGGCGGCCTCTTATTGGTACGAGATGGCGGCACTCTCCGACAAAGCCGAAATAGAACTTCTTGGCTTGTTCGAGCATAGTGCGCAAGGCGACTCCAAGGTGGCCGACTTGTTTCTCGACCTGGGTGTTGCGTCCGAATTCACGGACAAGGGGGTGATCCTCCGCAAAACAGCTCCGAGAACGAAAAAGATGTTCCATAATTTCGTGAACGAACCCGATTTGGCCCAGACCTTTGCAGTTACATGCTGCATACTGGGGATTCCATTCCTGTTCACAGGACTTCAAAGCCTCAAAATTAAAGAGACGGATCGTATCGAAGCACTCAAGGCGGAAATGAAAAAGCTGGGATATGTGCTCGCAGACCGTGACAACAGCATCCTGGAATGGGACGGTGAGCGTTGCGATCCGGAAACAGACCCTGTCATAAAAACTTACGAAGATCACCGAATGGCGATGGCTTTTGCTCCGGCTGCCATCCGCGTGCCAAATATTCAAATAGCTGAACCGCAAGTCGTGTCGAAATCTTATCCCAATTATTGGAAGGATTTGTCGCAAGTCGGTTTTGCAGTGCAAGAGGCCACAGTCTAATTTTTTTCTCAAAAAGGCACTGATGCAGATTTTCGAACTGTTGGATTACGCATTTTTTAGGAATGCTCTGTGGGGCAGCTTGCTGGCAAGCATTGCTTGCGGCATCATCGGCACCTACATTGTCATTCGCCGACTGGTTTTCATCAGCGGCGGCATCACCCACGCCTCTTTGGGTGGTTTGGGGATCGGGTTTTATTTCGGATTCAATCCCATTGTGTCGGCTATGATTTTCTCGGTGATGTCGGCTTTCGGCATCGAATGGCTTTCGTCGAAGCAAGGGGTGAGGGAAGATTCGGCGATAGCCTCTTTCTGGTCGCTGGGCATGGCTGTCGGCATCATTTTCATTTTCCTGAAACCGGGTTATGCTCCGAATCTCACAGACTATCTTTTTGGAAATATCTTGACGATCGCCAATTCGGATATTCTCTATTTGGGGATTTTATCATTCATCTTGGTCGCCCTGTTCGCCTTGTTTCACAGGCAGATTCTTTATATCGCTTTTGATGCAGATTTTGCCAAAACACGTGGAATTGCCGTGCGCAGATTCGAATACCTGATGATGTGCTGCATTGCTATCTCGATTGTCCTCTCCATCCGCCTGGTAGGCGTTGTGCTGCTGATGTCGCTGCTCACGATCCCGCAGATGACGGCCAACATCTTCACGTCCAATTTCAGGAAGATGATTTTTCTGTCCATCGCTGTTAGTTTTTTCTGTTGTGTGAGTGGATTGATTCTCTCCTACTACCTGAATGTCCCTTCTGGAGCGTTCATCATCTTGTTGATGACAGTCCTGTTTGGCTTTTGCAAGTGGATTGGCGCTAAGAAGATGTCTATCGGATTTTCCAAGGTCAGCTAAAAAACGAAATACACCCGTTTTCATTTTTCGAATAAAACTACTATCTTCGTGACAAGAGAGCACCCCCTGTAATGCAGCACGATATGAGAAGAGGCACTCGCCTTCTTTTTTTAAGGTAAAAATTCTCTTGATTTTTGACGAATGAAAAAATATGTCCCCTATATCCTGCCATTTCTGGCATTGACAGTGTCTTTGATTCTGTTTTTATCCTCACAGAGTTCGGAAAAGAGTTCCCAATCGGCTCCGCAGGTGTTGGCCATGGTCAAATCGGTGGAGATTCCCGATGAAATAGAATTTGCGGGGGAAAAGATGGATGTCACCCGCTACGACCTCCACGAGCGTTTCGACAGGGAGATGAATGTCTTCTGCTACATGCACGCAAGCACCATGCTTCTGTTCAAGCGAGCAAACCGCTATTTTCCGATTATCGAGCCGATTCTGAAAGCGAACGACATTCCGGAGGATTTCAAATACCTGGCTGCCATCGAAAGCAACTTGAGTCCGCGCGCCATGTCCCCAGCCAAGGCTGTCGGTATATGGCAGTTGATGCCGGAAACAGCCTCGGAAAGAAGTTTGGAAATAACCGATGAAGTGGACGAACGCTATTCCATCGAGAAATCGACCGAAGCAGCCTGCAAATACTTTCGGAATGCATACCGGAAATACGGTAGCTGGGTGAATGTCGCTGTCTCCTACAATGCGGGAATGGGAAGGGTCAGCAGCGAATTGTCTAACCAGCAAAGCCGTTCTGTGGTCGATCTGTGGCTCAACGAGGAATCTTCGCGCTACTTTTTCCGCATAGCCGCCGCGAAGCTGATTTTTGAATCTCCCCTCAAATATGGATTTGTGATTACTCCCGAAACGCTCTACAAGCAGATCGAGTTCAAGGATGTGACAGTGGCAAGCACGGTGGACGATTTGGCGCAATTTGCAAAGGAACAGGGAATTTCGTATGCCGATCTGAAAGAATTCAATTCCTGGCTTCGCGACAGAAAACTCACGGTGAAGCCCGGGAAATCCTATACCTTAAAAATTCCAGCGCCGGAATCATTGACCTACAAAGACCATAAAATCAAGGTCTATGATGAAAAATGGTTGGCCAATAGGGAAGATCAAAAATAGAAATAAGAAAATAAAGGGAAACGTGCTTGGCACGACCCTTAGATAAATTGAATAATAGCGATGCAAAACAAAGAATTGCTCGAAGACATAGAAAAAGTCAACGTGTATGGTGCACGTGTGCACAACCTCAAGAATATTGATGTGGAAATTCCGCGTAACTCGTTGGTCGTCATCACCGGGCTGAGTGGAAGCGGTAAATCGTCCCTCGCTTTTGACACCATCTTTGCTGAAGGGCAAAGAAGGTATATCGAGACATTTTCGGCATACGCCCGAAATTTTTTGGGAAGTATGGAGCGACCAGACGTGGACAAGATTACCGGCTTAAGCCCGGTGATCTCGATAGAGCAGAAAACCACCAACCGGAATCCCCGGTCCACGGTCGGCACCACTACCGAAATATACGACTTTCTCCGCTTGCTCTACGCTCGTGCCGGGGAGGCTTATTCTTACCTCGCAGGAGAAAAAATGGTGAAATACACCGAAGCGCAGATTTTGAACCTGATTTTGGAAAGCTACATCGGGAAAAAAATATATTTGCTTGCGCCTTTGGTGCGGAACAGGAAAGGGCACTACAAGGAGCTTTTCGAGCAGATACGCAAAAAAGGATATCTCCATGTGCGCGTGGACGGAGATGTTCGCGAAATTCTCCCCGGGATGCGTGTTGATAGATACAAGAACCACGACATAGAAGTGGTAATCGACAAGCTGCAAGTCTCCAACAAATTTGAGGACAAGCTCAAGGCGAGCCTTCAGACCGGAATGAAAATGGGGGAAGGCCTTGTCATGATATTGGATACCGAGGCAAGCGAGGTGCGCCACTTCAGTAACCAGCTAATGTGCCCCAGCACAGGTCTTTCCTACGGTGAACCGGCGCCCCACAATTTTTCGTACAACTCTCCCCAAGGGGCTTGCCCCAAGTGCAAGGGGTTGGGAACAATCAACAAAATGGACATGACCAAGATTGTCCCGAAACCCGAACTCAGTATTTTTGCCGGTGGTATTTCTCCTTTGGGGAAATACAAGAACTCGCTCTTCTTTTGGCAGATCGAGGCCATCTGTGAAAAATATGGAGTTTCCATCAAAACCCCGATCAAGGACATCCCCGAGGAAGCGATGGACGAGATCATGTTCGGCACCGACGAACGTTTACAAATCAAGAACGAATCCCTTGGTAATTCCAACTACATGGTCTCCTTCGAAGGTGTTACAAAATACATTAGCCTGCAACAGGAAAGCGATGCCTCGGCTTCCGCCCAAAAATGGGCTGGCCAGTTTGTGACGACCGTCACCTGTTCCGAGTGCCATGGGCAGCGGCTCAACCGGGAGTCGCTGCATTACAAGATCAACGGCAAAAATATTGCCGAATTGGCCGCCATGGACATTCGGGAACTCTACGACTGGATACAAGGGATGGATGCTCATATCTCGGAACGGCAATTGGTGATCGCACAAGAAATTAAAAAGGAAATCCTCTCCCGCCTATCCTTTCTGCTGGATGTTGGCCTCGAATACTTGTCGTTGAACCGTTCTTCGTCCACGCTTTCGGGAGGTGAGAGCCAACGCATCCGCTTGGCCACACAAATTGGATCGCAGTTGGTCAACGTCCTCTATATTTTGGATGAACCAAGCATCGGGCTCCACCAGCGCGACAACATCCGTTTGATTAGCTCCTTGAAGAAGCTGAAGGATGCGGGCAACTCGGTGATTGTGGTGGAACACGACAAGGACATGATGCTCGAAGCCGACTACATCGTCGATATGGGACCTTTTGCGGGTCGCAAAGGTGGAGACGTCGTGTTTGCGGGGACTCCTGCCCAGATGCTGAAAAAGAATACCGTCACGGCCGATTACCTCAATGGAAAACGGAAAATAGAAGTCCCGAAAAGTCGCCGTCTCGGAAGCGGCAAAAGCATTAAGCTGTTTGGAGCAAAAGGCAATAACCTTAAAAATGTAAACGCCGAGTTTCCTCTGGGAACTTTCATCTGTGTGACGGGGGTTTCCGGTAGCGGGAAATCGACACTCATAAACGCCACCCTGCAGCCCATCCTGAGCCAGCATTTCTATCGCTCGTTGAATGACCCCTTGCCTTACGAGTCTATAGAGGGGATCGAAAACATCGACAAGGTGATTAGTGTGGATCAATCGCCGATCGGGCGTACACCCCGTTCCAATCCCGCAACCTACACAGGTATTTTCTCGGACATCCGGAATCTGTTTGTGGGGCTTCCGGAGGCCAAGATCCGCGGATACAAACCCGGGCGTTTTTCTTTCAACGTCAAGGGTGGGAGGTGCGAGACTTGTGGCGGAAACGGCTACAAATCCATCGAGATGAATTTTCTTCCCGATGTGCTTGTTCCGTGCGAGGATTGCCACGGCAAGCGATACAATAGGGAGACGCTGGAAGTGCGATTCAAAGGGAAGTCTATTGCCGACGTGCTGGATATGACCATCAATATGGCGGTGGAATTCTTTGAAAATGTTCCCAATATCCTGCAAAAGGTGAAAGTCCTACAGGACGTGGGCTTAGGCTACATCCGCCTTGGTCAACCTTCCACCACGTTGTCTGGGGGCGAATCGCAGCGAGTCAAGCTGGCTACGGAATTGGCCCGCACCGATACGGGGAACACCTTCTACATACTCGATGAACCCACCACAGGCTTGCACTTCGAGGATATCCGGGTTTTGCTGGACGTCCTGAACAAATTGGTGGAAAAAGGAAACACGGTGTTGGTCATCGAGCACAATATGGATATTATCAAATCGGCCGATTACCTGATTGACATGGGACTCGAAGGTGGAACAAGCGGAGGGAAATTGCTCCTGCAAGGCAATCCGGAGCAGTTAGTTTCCGATGAAACAAGCTATACAATGAGATATTTAAGGAATGAGTTTTAAAAAAGACTAAATAGGCGGATTTTTTTTTGCGATAGTATTGTTTGTAATAAAATCTTGCCTATATTTGTATCAGGAAATCAAAAGGACAAAAGTTGGAAAAATCCTCTAATGATTAGGGTTGGATTACGAATTACAACAACTGATGTGTTTTTCGTGTGAAATTTTAGCCTTTGGGTTTCTCTTAGTAAAGAGATATTAAGAATATAATGGACTTAACTGAAATATCATTAGGTTCGTTCAAGATATTATAGAACAAAAAATTGGTTCCTGAAGTCTCTGACTATCAGTCTACAACCAATTTTATTGTGTAGTTTTTGTAAAGTTTGTGTTAAGAGGGGGAAGTCTACGAAGTGATTCGCGGGCTTTCTTATTTTTATATACCTACTCTTCCTAATGATATATGTCTTATAAACAAAATTTATAAAAAAAATAATCGATTATTTCCTGTATGGTTTATTACAATTTATACCTTTGTCAATTATCGAGTGATAATGCAATACTTTAATCGATCTTACCTGTTATGCATTTATACAATAATATCATAATTCTATCAAAATGAGAAAAACTGCTCCTCCAGCCGGGACACAAGCCTTCAACACAGAAGACAGCTTGTCACTCCTCGACCTCCGCTTTAAGGCTCACCCATGGCACGGTATTAATATTGGCTCAGAAGCACCAGACATTGTGACAGCCTTTATTGAAATAGTTCCCACCGACACGGTCAAATACGAAGTGGATAAAAGCACAGGATATCTCTGCGTGGACAGACCTCAAAAATACTCGAATGTGGTTCCTGCACTTTACGGATTTCTCCCACAGACTTATTGCGGGAAAAAAGTGGCAGAACTGAGCAATCAACGGATGTATCGCGACGACATTGTGGGGGATGAAGACCCGCTCGATATTTGTGTGCTCACAGAAAAAGATATTTCGCATGGCGACATCATCATGAAGGTGCGGCCTATTGGCGGCCTTCGGTTGCTGGATGGCGGCGAGGCTGACGACAAGCTTATCGCTGTTTTGGACAACGATTCGGTTTATGGCCAGTTCAACGACATACAGGAACTCCCGTTTATGGTGCTGGAAAGGATCCGGCACTATTTCACGACTTATAAAGATATTCCTGGAAACGCGGAGAGGCGTTGCATCTTGGCGGCAACTTATGGCGTGGAAGAGGCAAAGGATGTTGTGCGCAGGGCGATGATTGACTACAAGGAGCTGCTGGATCAAAAATCGAAAGCGGCGGTAGCAATGAATGCGAATGGTGCCGATGCGAAGGCAGCAGCTGCGAATGCAGTGAAAAGAAAAGCAAATATAAATTGAAGAGAATGCTGTGAGTGTTTTCACGCAATAAAAAATGCCGGAACTAAAAGTCCCGGCATTTTTTATTGCGTGTGAAAACGAAATGCTTATTTCACTTTCTGAACTCTTTTGTAGCCATAAACAGCTTTCGCACCCAATTCTTCTTCGATGCGAAGCAATTGGTTGTATTTAGCCATACGGTCGGAACGGCTCAAAGAACCAGTCTTGATCTGCCCGGAGTTGGTTGCCACGGCGATGTCGGCGATTGTAGCATCTTCTGTTTCGCCAGAACGGTGAGAAGTTACAGAAGTGTAGCCTGCGCGGTGAGCCATTTCGATAGCATCCAATGTTTCAGTCAACGAACCGATTTGGTTTACTTTGATAAGGATGGAGTTGGCACAGCCCAATTCGATACCTTTTTTCAAGAATTCCACGTTGGTCACGAACAAGTCGTCGCCTACCAATTGAATTTTGTCGCCCAATTTATCGGTAAGCAGTTTCCAGCCTTCCCAGTCGTTTTCGCCCATACCATCTTCGATTGAGTCAATCGGATAGTTAGCAACCAATTCTGCGAGGAATTCTACTTGCTCTGCAGAAGTGCGTTTTTTGCCAGTTTCACCTTCAAATTTAGCGTAGTTGTAAACGCCATCCTTGAAGAATTCGGAGGAAGCGCAGTCAAGGCCGATAGTCACGTCTTTTCCTGGCTCGTATCCTGCGTTCTTGATGGCCGTGAGGATAGATTCCAATGCTTCTTCCGTGCCACCAGCCAAGTTGGGAGCGAAACCACCTTCGTCACCAACAGCCGTGCTGAGGCCTTTGTCGTGCAACACTTTTTTCAATGCGTGGAAAATTTCAGCACCGCAACGCAATCCTTCTTTGAAAGAAGCTGCTCCCACGGGACGGATCATGAATTCTTGGAATGCGATAGGGGCATCCGAGTGAGAACCGCCGTTGATGATGTTCATCATCGGAACAGGAAGCGTGTAGGTGTTTGTTCCACCGATATAGCGATACAAAGGAATGTCCAATTCTGCGGCAGCAGCCTTGGCTACAGCCAACGAAACGCCAAGGATGGCGTTTGCACCAAGCTTGGATTTGGTTTTTGTTCCGTCGAGGGCGATCATTTTCAAGTCGATTCCTCTTTGGTCAAGGGCGCAATCTCCGATCAAAGCGGGAGCAATCACTGTATTTACATTTTCAACAGCCTTCAAAACACCTTTTCCAAGGTATCTTTTCTTGTCACCGTCACGAAGTTCCAAAGCTTCGTTTTCTCCAGTAGAAGCTCCGGACGGAACTGCTGCACGGCCAACAACACCAGACTCAAGTGTTACGTCCACTTCGATAGTAGGATTGCCTCTTGAATCCAAGATCTCACGTGCGAAAATTTTGTTGATTTTCATCGTTTGCTAATTTTAAAAAATTAAATGAATGAATTATGTTCGATTTTATCTATTATTCATTTCTGTTTTCGGCACAAAAATATAACATTTTTTCCTTATCTGAAACACATTCGAGATGAATGTTTTATTTAAAAACTACAAAATACCAATATTGATCCTAAGCCTGATGCTTTGCGACATGGAGTTGGCAATCAGTTGAAAAACGATCGCATTCCGGGGCTTTTGAAGGGGATCTGTCAATGAAAAAGCGAGCTGATATTCACCGTGAATAACTTCACGGAAATGGCCATCAGGATGATGCCGAAAAATTTCCGCA
Organism: Bacteroidales bacterium 45-6; assembly: GCA_001897035.1. Taxonomy (GTDB): domain Bacteria; phylum Bacteroidota; class Bacteroidia; order Bacteroidales; family Dysgonomonadaceae; genus UBA1309. Next base: position 1,447 of record MKRS01000329.1, on the reverse strand, counting down.
TCACGTAAACACCTTCTGCACCAATTATCCGGCGGACAAGGTCGAGGTACCTCAGTACGAAATAGGCAAAGATCATGTTCAGGGACAATGCCAGGATGATGTTTTGCACGTCGTATTCGGCGCGCATCGACAGCAGTGCCGTGAAGGTGCCGGGCCCGGCAATTAGAGGGAACACAATTGGCACCAGGGTGTTTTTCCCGCCGGGAGAGTCGTTCCGAAAAATCTCAACCCCGAAAATCATCTCGATGGATATGATGAAAATCACCAGCGAGCCAGCAACGGCAAACGAAGAGACATCGACGTTGAAGAGGCGCAGGATGACGTCTCCGACGAACAGGAACAGCACCATAAGCGTGAAGGAATAGACGGACGCCTGGATGGGGTTGATTTGCTTGTTCTGGCTTTTCAACGACAGGAACAGGGGCACCGAGCCTAGGATGTCGATAAGAGCGAACAGCACGACGAATGCGCTCGCAATCTGTGTGAAACTAAATGAGAATCCCATAGGTAAATATATATTACAAATTGGCTACTGAATGCGTTTTGTTTTCATCCCCCAGCAACCAGCTCAAAGCCACTTTTTCCGCTTGAAGTAGATGATGATGGCCAGAGAGGAGCATATCATCAGCCCCAGCGACACGTAATAGCCGTACTCCCACTGCAATTCGGGAAGCTTCTGGAAATTCATTCCGTAGATGCTTGCAATGAGCGTGGGCGGCATGAAGATGACTGAGATGATGGTAAATATCTTGATTATTTTGTTTTGTTCGATGTTGACGAAACCCAGGAAAGTGTCCTGCAGGTATTCCAGACGGTCGAAGCTGAAGCGGACGTGTTCGAGCAGCGAATTGATGTCTTTGACGATGATTGTCAGTTTGGCGTGCAACTCGGAAGGGATTAGCTCGCTTTTCAACATGCTGGATACGGCGCGTTGCTTGTCGATGATGTTTTCGCGGAGCATCATGGTCTTTTCCTGCAAGTCCTTGATCTCCATCAAGAGGTCTTCGTCGGCTTCCTGTATGCTGATGCTGTTGCTCAGGGTGGTGATGCGCTGTGTCATCTCCTCGATCATGTCGGCATCCACTTCCACCCGCGTTTCGAGTATTCCCACAAACACGTGGTATCCAGAGGGATAGTATTTCGGGTTGGCCGATATTTTTTTTACTGTTTCCTGAAACGATTTCAGGTTTTCGCCGCGCACAGTGATTAGGATGTTGTTCTTAAGGATAAATGAAACGGGTTCCCGCTCAAAGTTGGGTAACAGGAAGTTAGAGTTTACTACCAACGAATCTGCCGTCTCCATGTAGCGCGACGACATCTCGATCTCAATCATCTCTTCCTCTTCTTGGATGTAAATTTTGAGGTAATCCTCCAGCTCGTTCTCGATCTCTTCATCGACATCGTTGAGGTCAATCCACAAAAAGTTTTTTATAGGGTTTGTCTTCAG
>MKRS01000328.1 GCA_001897035.1 Bacteroidales bacterium 45-6 | reverse complement strand
TTGGCCCAACTATACGCTGGAAGGACTTGACAGTGAGGCTTTTCTTTAACTTTCGTTATGGCAACAAGATAATCAACATCGCTCGCATGAATGCAGAGAATATGTATTATGACAACAACCAGAGTGTTGCAACCAACTGGCGTTGGAGGGTGGACGGAGACGTCACGCAAATGCCAAGAGCTTTGCACGGCGCTGGCTACAACTGGCTGGGAAGCGACCGCTATGTGGAAGATGGTTCATTCCTGAGATTCAAATACCTGACCTTCAATTATTCGGTGCCTCAAAAAATAGTGAAATCATGCAAGTTGAACAAAGTGTCTTTATATCTCACTTTCAACAATTTGTTCTGCTGGACTAAATATACAGGCGTGGATCCAGAAGTAGGATACGGAAATTTGACAGATAACAGCGGCTTGAGTGTTGACAATTCAAGCACGCCACGCACGAAAGATTTTACATTTGGGGTGTCAATCGGATTATAAAAACAAGGTTATGAAACGAATATATTTAATAAGTTTATCTGCATTTTTGCTTGTGATGTTTTCGGGGTGTTCCGATTGGTTGAATATCAAACCCGAAAGTGAAATAATAAAAGATGAGTTCTGGCAGTCCGAAACCGATGTGCAGTCGGTGATAGCCGCTTGCTACAAGGGACTGACGGAAGAAGATGCCGTAGATAGAATGATCCTTTGGGGAGAATTGAGATCGGACAACATCGGCAGAGGCACCCTTGTTACGAGCAACGATCTGGGAAAAGGTATCTATAATGTCTTAAACGGGGAAATCAATGCTTTTAACCCGATCTCTTCTTGGACTTCATTTTATAGCGTCATCAACTACTGCAACACAGTCTTGGCTTTTGCCCCGCTTGTAATAGACCGGGACAAGAATTTCACCCAAAGTGATTTGCTCAGAGCACAAGCCGAGGTACGGACTATCCGTGCTTTGTGCTACTTCTACTTGGTGAGGGCCTTCAAGGAAGTTCCTTATATTGAGGATGCCAGTATTTCGGACGTACAGGATTACGACAAACCGAAGGAGACCGAAGAAACCGTCATCAACCATATCATCGAGGATTTGCTCTTTGCCCAAAAAAATGCCCCCATTGATTATGGGAAGGTCAGCCAGAACAAAGGTAGGGTGACAAGAAATATGGTGAATGCCTTGTTGGCTGATGTTTATCTGTGGAAACAAGATTACGCAAAGTGCGTTGAAACTTGCGACCTGGTATTGGCTGACAAGAGTTTGCAGCTCATCACGAACAGTGTCTATTTTAGCCAGATTTTTTACCTCGGGAATTCACAGGAGAGTATCTTCGAGCTGCAATTTGATGATACGAATGCACCCAACAAGGGCGTCGCCACTCTATATGGCAGTCCCAGTAATCCATTGGGATACCTTGCTTTTCCTGCTTCCTTGGCCGACAATCTGTATACGAAGCAGAACAACCGGACAGGCCTCTACAGTCCTTTCAACTATAAGGTGTCAAGCACCGTCACGGAAAGTGCCAATGATGAAAGGGCAAAAGATTCGTACAATAATAATATAGGGGATCTTACAGGTACTTATTATATCTTTAAATACCCAGGAGTTAAACGTGTTGATGATGCCTCCAAGATCAATACTACTTATCTTTACCG
>MKRS01000327.1 GCA_001897035.1 Bacteroidales bacterium 45-6 | reverse complement strand
GAGAAGACCTCCGATAGCCGCAAGGACGCCAACCACAACCAAGATTATCTCCCAATTGCGGATAACAAACTTGATGGCAAAATAGGCCAGTACGACACCCGCTACAACCGCCAAAACGATCAAAACCCGGTTAAGGTTTGTCCTCGCCTTGTTCTCGGAAGAGTACTCAAATTCGATGTTTTCGGAAGAACCATAGTTGCCGATCTTGACTGAAGTCTCCTCCACCAACACTTCGCCATCCGTCGCGTCAGCAGCCTCGGCAAGACTCTCATCAAGCAGAGTTTCACCTCCTACGTCAACAGACTGACCGATTTCGGCATCTGGCTGGGCTGGAGTCTCGGAAAACGTCACAGACGAATCCTCCACCTGGTAAGCTCCGGCCTCTGAGTGAAGGCTGCCACCATTCTCGATCAACGTAATGATGTTGTTGACCCGAGAGGAAGCCACCCGGGCATCAAAATCATTCGACTGGATCATCCGGATCAACTCATCTTCAATGCCCGGATATTTTTTCATCAAAGGCTCGCAAGCAAACGAAAAGTCACGAAACCGGTTCAACTTTTCGAGATTGGCCTTCGAGTGATCCCCACTTTCCGACGAGACTTCGATGATCTTGTCAGCTAAAACAGATTTTAACCGTTCCATACAATCTGAATTAAAGGATGTAGAACATATTGTTGGTTCCAATATAATTTTGTACAAAAGTAAAAAAATAAATGATTGCCAAAACTATTAAAATAGTAACTTTGTTGTCAGCTATCCAGGCAGGCCCGATTCCCGCTCAACGGAAGCCGGAAACGGTTTTGTTCGCAGGACAATCATAGCTCGAAACACCTAAGGCGGAAAAAACCTCCAAGCACCATGCACATCATCGGCAACAAACGCATCCCTTTCCGAGGATTCCAAGCAATCAATCTGTTCGGAATCGTATTCGCACGCCGGGAATGCCTTCCGCTATCAGCAGTGACCATCAACCACGAAAAAATCCACACGCAACAAATGCGGGAACTTGCATTCTTTCCATTCTACTTGCTCTACGTGGCCGAATGGATGTTCAAGAGCATTCGGCGAAGAAGTTTCCGGCAAGGGTATCTTTCCATTTCATTTGAGCGGGAAGCTTATGCCAACCAAGAGGACTTGTCGTATCTGGAGAAAAGAAAGCGGTGGGGTTTTGTGAAGTATATGTAAGTTAGGCAAGAAGAATATCACTTGAGTTGAATAAGAATTATTTTCAAGAAAACAAACCTGTTGGTTCTAATTGATAGATTTCTCCAATTTTCTCGACCACCCTTTGCATATCAGACTCGGGAATTTCCAAAGCCGATTCAACACGTGATGAACTGTCATTTAGGACAATGGTAGCTTTACGCTCATCTTTCACTTTTATTTCATTGATTGAAATTCTTAGATCCTTCGCGTTTATTCCCTGTCTATTTGCTATAAAGAGTTTGAAATCACAACAATATTCTATTTTATCTCCGTGGAATTGAATAATCTCCCTACCATATACATTCCATAAAAAGATTCTTAGAATAAAGAATCCCGCAAAAGCAAAGAGCAAATACAAAAAGACAATTGCAAATGGAATGCCTTTACCCGAAAACAGAACATTTATAGTCATGATTACAGGGGCTAAACAGATA
>MKRS01000326.1 GCA_001897035.1 Bacteroidales bacterium 45-6 | reverse complement strand
CGGATTGATATGAAAGTGCTGTGGCGGCATAGGTGGCAAATTCGTAATTTTTGTTTTTCTCAAACAGCCGGAATGAACTAAGCAAATCCTCCTGAAAGGGTTCATCGATGTAAAGTTTGTAACGGTAACGTGCGTAATAATAATAGGATTTTGCCTCATCACCAGCTTGCTTGTAGTTGAGTCCTTCGTTTGCCCTCAAATATTGGTATGCACGTTGCGCATCCTTAAATTTCAGATAGCTAAGTATCAGAAATGAATTGGAAATGATCTTTTCATCTGGCGAAGATTGCGTTGCCAATATTTCGAACTGCCGATGAAAGGAAGCCGTGCTGTCTAAATAGCGCAGATTATAGGCTTCAACAATGCTTTTGGTTTGTGAAAACAATTGGGCAACAATAAGATACAGTAGAAGAAAAAACAGTGGTTTCATTATGCTGAGGCTTTTGTGTCAATATGTTTGTGATATAAGAGCTTCTGGTATTTGCATTGCAAATCTAACGTATTTCGCGAAAAAACAGGCCAAGTTTCCAGCATTAATTGATCCCTACAACAATGCCTCCTCCCTTCTTACTTTCCTTTCACGAAGGCAGCTATGCCCTCCACGAGCTTCTCTCTGATCGGAATGTCAGGATCGGTATAGGTGGGCATTTGCTCCGTTAAATCTTTTCCCGAACAGTTTTTCAAAACATGGTTCATATTTTCGATAATTAATTTCTTCGCATTGGCATTAGCGGCCGCCAATAAGTCGGCATCGGCCACATTCACCTGTATGTCGGCGTTTCCTTGAAGGATAAGGATTGGAATCGTTAGTTTTTTGATTTCCTCCTGCGGATTGTATTTGAAAGCGGAAATCAAATATGGCTGCACGCTTGGGCGGAACAAGGCCAACAAGTTTGGATCTACATTACCAAACTTCTCTCCTCTTTTGAGACGGTCGATGTATGAGAAGCAAGTATCTTTCAATTCGGAATGTGCGACAAGCTGTCTGCCGAGTTGCTCTTTCAGCGTTTGATCCATTGGAACACCGATGCCGGCAACTGAAACATATTTTGCCACATTCGGATTACCTTCCGCAGCAATCATCCCGATGAGCGACCCTTCGCTATGCCCAACAATATTTATGGACGAAAACCGGCTGTCTTTTTTCAACAGATCGACCCACGAGCGGACATCCTGGATATATGTTTCGAACGAAAGCTCCGATTCGCTCCTGACAGCGGCTTTGCTTTGGGCAATCCCCCTTTTGTCGAAGCGCAAACTGGCGATGCCGTTGCTGCACAAACCTTCAGCAAGCATTTTCAGTGAATTGTTTTTCATCGCCGGCTGGTTTCCATTCCGGTCGGTTGGGCCAGAGCCCGCAATAATAAGTACCACAGGCACAGGATTTCCCAGATTTGGGATCAACAAAGTTCCGTAAATGTCACCTGTCGGGGTTTTCAGCGTAATGGCATCTTCGGTGATGGCATTTTGAGAAAAGCCTTGCATGAAGGCACCTAATAAAATACTTAAAATCAAATGTTTTTTCATTGCACAGTTGTTAAGGTTAAGAGTTGCGGAAATTATTCCGTTTGAAGACAAAAGATCCGAAGGGCAAGATGTTCAACCTTTCCCTTCGAATAGGTTGCAGCCGGACAGGAAAGGAGA
>MKRS01000325.1 GCA_001897035.1 Bacteroidales bacterium 45-6 | reverse complement strand
CACGGTATCGAAATCTTCGTGGTCAGGGTCGGTGCAATAGAGCTTGAGCTTTGCTTTTAACGGCACGCTGTATGTCAATCCGCGATCTACACATTCGTCGATGGTATAACGGGGCGGATCGATGTAATAGTCGAGAAACTCTAATATAAAGTTATTACGAGTGTCCGCTATTGGAAAGTTTTCAGCAAAAACTTTATATAAGCCTTCATTTTTTCTTTTCTCTGGAGAAGTATCGAGTTGTAAGAAGTCTCTGAAAGATTTCAATTGCACTTCCAGGAAATCCGGGTATTGCAACGGATTCTTGATAGATGCAAAATTTACTCTCTGTGTATGGGTTGTTGAAGACATGGAAAATATAATTTGATTGAACCTTTGTATATTTAGCGTAAAAGGTTAAGAATCTCCATTCAGGAGACTCCTAACCAAATATCCTGAATTACAGGACTTTATTACTTAAGTTCAACTTCAGCTCCTGCTTCTTCCAATTGTTTTTTCAATGAATCAGCTTCGTCTTTAGCAACACCTTTCTTCAATTCAGAAGGAGCGCCATCAACAAGGTCTTTAGCTTCTTTCAAACCTAATCCTGTAAGTTCTTTCACTGCTTTAACAACAGCAAGTTTGTTCGCACCAGCTGCTTTCAAAACAACATCGAAAGATGTTTTTTCTTCCACTTCAGCAGCAGCAGCGGCAGGCGCTGCAACAGCTACAGCAGCAGCTGCTGGTTCGATACCATATTCTGTTTTCAAGATTTCAGCTAGTTCGCTTACTTCTTTTACAGTCAAATTTACTAGTTGTTCAGCAAAAGCTTTCAAATCTGCCATTTTTCTATATATTTAAATTGTTATTAATCTTTGAAATAAATTATTTGGTTGAAAGAGTTTCCAAAATTCCGTGAATAGTGGAACCTCCTGATTGGAGAGCAGAAATAACGTTCTTGGCAGGCGCTTGCAATGCTGCGATAACATCTGCGATAAGTTCGTTCTTGCTCTTGATATTGACAAGGGCCTTCAAGTTTTCTGCTCCAACATAAAAACTTTCCTGTACGTAAGCCGCCTTCAAGCTGGGAATTCCTTCCTTGGCGTACTTGTCGATAAGCTTGGCAGGTTCGTTAGCCACATTGGAAAACATCACAGCCGTATTACCTTTCAAGGCAGGTGTCAACTCTGAAAAATCAGTGTCAAGCGACTCCAGCGCCTTTTGAAACAAGGTGTTTTTTACAACTACAAGCTTGATGTCGCTCTTGTAACATTCCCTTCTAAGTTGACTTGTCTTAGCTGCATTCAAAGATTCGATGTTCGTCAAATAGAAGTTATCGTATTGCTTGATGTCCGCTGCAATTTTCTCGATGATTGCGTTTTTTTCTTCCTTTCTCATAATTCAATCGATTTTTTTAGTGTTCATCAACTGTTTTAGGATCAACTTTGATTCCTTTGCTCATTGTACTTGAAAGAAAAATGCTCTTCACGTAAGTTCCTTTAGCAGCAGTAGGTTTCAACTTGATAATTGTGTCGATAAATTCCTTGGCGTTTTCCTTAATCTGGTCGGCAGAAAAAGAAACCTTGCCTACAGAAGTATGCACAATACCCGTCTTATCTACTTTGAAGTCGATTTTCCCGGATTTAACTTCTTTCACCGCTTTTGCCACATCT
>MKRS01000324.1 GCA_001897035.1 Bacteroidales bacterium 45-6 | reverse complement strand
TGGGAGCTGTGTTCCTGCGGCTCTCGACCATCGTGAACCGGAGCGGCGATGGTTACACGGTGGCAGACTTTCGCTTGTCTTTCATCTTGGTGGCTTTGGTCGGATTCTTGTCCTTGTTTGGTTATTTGAAACTGAAACCAACCGATGGGGATGCGGTGAGGGTGAAGAAACGGGATCGGAATCCTTGAGCGGGCAACGAGAGGCCTTCGATTGTCCTTCGCTTTATTTCCTTGAACGTTTGTAATGTAGCTGCACGAGTCCTTTAGGGTATTGCTTTGTCGAGGCCAATCCCAATTTCATTTCCGGACGGTCGTCTTGGAAAAGTTTGATTCCGCTTCCAAGTAAAACCGGAACGATGGATAGGATAAACTCATCGATGAGGTCGTCCTTGAGAAGTCCATTCACTATTTCTGCCCCTCCGTCGCAAAATATGTTTTTCCCTTTTTCCGATTTCAGTTTGGTAACGAGTGATTTCAAGTCTCCGTCATGAAATTTTACAGAACCGGCATCGGGTCTCGGTTTGCGGGAGATGATGTATGAGCATTTGTCAGCATGGGGAAAATAGCCAACCAAAGATATAACCTTTTCATACGTTCGTCGGCCCATGATTACGGTGTCCACTGTTTCCATAAACTTTTCGTAGCCATAGTCTTCTCCTTCTTGTTCCACCGTCGAAAGAAAGTCAAGATTGTCGTCGGGTGCAGCTATGTATCCGTCCAGGCTCGTTGCAATGTATAGGATTACTTTTCTTTCCATCATTTTTTTTATTGATTATTGGTTGAAATTGGAGCGTAGCTCATTTCTCTTGTTTGGGAAAAATATTTTCGTTGATTGCAAAAATAGAACTATTTTCCAATTGTATTGAGTCTTGAATGGATAGATTTTCAGCTACAATCTCCAGTTATCTATCTTAATCTGATTATAAGCACTGCTTATTAAATGTGAAAATTGATAGAATTCGCCAATGAACTTTCCGGATTGCTTATTGTTATAATGAATAAATCATAAAATCAATTAAAATGATAAGGAATTTTATAATAATTATGGCTTTTTCCTTTTGCTCTGGACTTGCTTTCTCGCAATCGGGGCCTGCGTATAAAAAAGGAACGTTTTACGCATTTTGGGGTTGGAACAAAGATGCTTATACCAACTCTACGATTCATTTCAAGGGCAATGATTACGATTTTACCCTCGACAAAGTGAAGGCTTCCGACAAGCAAAACAAGTGGAGCTATCGCGATTATTTGCAACTCGATCGGATCACGATTCCTCAAACGAACTTCAGGCTGGGTTATTTCCTGAAGGATAATTTGGCCATCACTTTGGGAGTGGATCACATGAAATATGTGATGGATCAAGACCAGACGGTGGACCTATCGGGGACTGTTCGTCCGGCTTACCAATCGATGGTGAATCCTGACAACACGATCAAGCTGACACCCGAGTTTCTGAAATTTGAACACACCGACGGGTTAAACTATATCAATTCCGAAGTGGAATACTATCGGAACGTGTATAGCAAGGGCATCCTGCGTGTTAATGGATTTGTGGGCGGGGGCGCCGGATTTTTGTTGCCGCGCACCAACGCCACGCTGATGGGGGAGCAGAGGCACGACGCTTTTCACCTTTCAGGGTTTGGACTAAGTGCTAAATTGGGGGTGAATGTCGATCTGTGGAACCTGTTTTTCTTGCGTGCGGAAGGAAAAGAGGGTTATATCAACATGCCGGACATTCGCACGACCTATTCGTCGAGCGACAAGGCCAAGCAAGCTTTCTTCTTCGCCGAGTTTGTCTATGCCTTCGGTTTTCACTTGCACATTTGATCTGCTTACAAAGAAGCTGATTCGCAAATCTACGAATCAGCTTCTTTTCTATTATTTCCCTTCGTATCCGGTGAATAAGATGCTGTCTATTTTTATAGATTTTTCTATGGCTCCACTCTGACACCAAGGGTAAATCCGGAAATAATACGTTTTTCCTTTCGAAAGTTTGAACATCATTTTTTGCGAATATTGCCTGGGTTGAGGTGGCATGGTTTCCATCAGGGAATAGGTGTCCGGCTTCGAGAAACTTTTATCGAACGAACCCAACGCTGTAAATTGCATTTTCTCGGGTGCAACCCCTTGCAACCTGTATGAAATTTCAGATAGGAAGATGTTTTTTCTTGCTTTTACCGCTATTTCAAAATACCGGGTAGGATTCATCTCTTTTTCCTCGGCTGGCCAATTCGTGTTGAGGGTTGTTATGTAGGTGTCGTTCAGGTCAACGACATATTTTAGTCCTTCCAAATGGGTGTCGATCTCTGCTTGCTGAGGCGAGCGCAATCCATAGCGAGATGAATATTCAAAGGCAAAAGCCTTGCTCATATCGGCAGGAATGACTTGCCCGTTTAATGCTACTTTTTGTTTTTTGCTATCGATGGGCAAGGAGGTTTGTCTTGTATAGGCATTCTTCTCGGCTGCTTCCGCTTTGGCCAACAAAGGGTGCGTTTGCCCCCAGGCGATGCACGCCCATGTGCACGAGAGCATGAGAGCTATGGTCCGTCTTTTCATGTTAATCCTCTGTTTTTTCAATCTTGACATTTTTCAAAAAATTGTTTCTCCACACCACCGTACTGCTGAAACTCTTGCAAAAAATGTCGGCAGGTGTTGCTTGGAAACAGTTGTTGATGAAAGCGATTGTACATTTTTCAAAACCTCAATTGGTTGGTTTGCCAAAGGTACTTTAGAACGCACATCCGACAAAATCAAATCGCTATATTCTTCGAAAGAAAATGCAGTGCCTCTGCTTACTGACAAGTCTGCATTGCGGAAAGCGATACCTTTGCCCGTCTTTGCCGAAAAAACTTCCTGGGCCGACATGATGACATTCGAAAACGAAATGGCGCTGATGGGCATCTCGCTGATGCCATTCTTTTGAATGTTGTTCATCACGATGTTGTCCACACGTATGTCTTTCACCACACCTCCCCGTCCGCGGGAAGATTTTGACTCGCTTCAAGGCTGAGATTACAGTCGCTTCTAAACAGAGGCTTAAACGGCCATGCCGGACGTGGGAAGCATTCCGCCAAAGCCGTTGGCGAAACTTATTTGCCGTCCACGATAATGGGCGAGCCTTTTTTAGAATCCATGATAATCAGCTTCGCATTGGGTGAAGTGGCGATGGCTTTTATCATTTCATACTGAAGTTGCTTGTCGCTCAACCCGGTGCTTAATATTCTCTGGTAATCCGCGATGCCTTGTGCTTCCACTCGTTTGCGTTCGGCTTCCTGATGTTCTTTTTGAAGCACGAAAGTCATCTTTTGCGCCTCTTGCTCGGCGTTGATTTTCGACTCGATGGTCTGTTTGACCGATTGCGGCAAGGTGATATTTCGCACCAACAGTTGCTCCAGCATCAATCCCCGTTTCTGGAAATCACTTTCGATGGTCTTGAAAATACGGTTCTGGAACTCGTCGCGTTTCGTGGAATAGAGAGCCACGGCATCGTAATAGACCGCATTGTCACGGATTTTAGTGCGGCAAATTGGGCGGACAATCGTGTTGATGTAATCGGTACCTATTTGTTGAAGAATGCGTGGTGCCTGATTGGGTACAACGCGGTAGAGGACGGTCAAATCGATCACTACCTCCAGCCCGTCGGCCGACAAGACGCGGATGGCGTCGTCGCCCGCTTGATTACCTTCGTCATGCACTCCCGACATGGTGTAGTTTTGTGTTCGGATATTGAACGTGACCACCTGCACCAATGGATTCACCACGTTGAGACCACTTTCAAGAATGCGGTCGTCCACCTTGCCAAATAGTTTCTGAACCCCAATCTCACCTGGTTCGATTTGCTTGATTCCAGTGGTGATCGCACCCAGAATAATAGCTACAATACCTGCTATGCGGATTTTCCCTGCATAAGGTTTGACTGCGGGCGAAACGTTTGCGACAACAATACTCGCAATGAAAATAACAATTCCAATACTAATGAGAATCATAAGTTTTGCCTAATTACGTGTTTAAGAACTTGATGATGGAAAATAATACACGAATGTAGCTCTTTCCCTGAGAAATACAATCCAATTCTTCAAAATTAAATTGGTTGGGGTTTTGCGGGATGGAAAAACAATGCCGTGTTAAGCTGGATAGGTCAGTTCCAATGCGATAAACAGCTTAAAGCGGCTTATTGCATTCAAGAAGTGAATGGAGGAATATTTGACGGCTAAGCTGGACGTGGAAGAATATTCAGGCAAAGCCGTTTTCCCCGCCGATTATTTTGCCATGGCAATTGCCTTCATTTCCTTGGGCATTTTTTCAATGGCATATCTCAATGCGGTGCGTGGCATCGCGGCCTTGTTGAGCACAACAAAATCAAATACTTCCTGTTGATGCGCCTCGCTTGCGGCTTTAAGCATCCAGCCATACCCTTTTTGAACCAGGTCGTCGTTGTCTGTGAGCAGGAGGCTGGCTATTTCAAAAATGTCATTCAGGAACAACCCTTTGCGGGCGGGGATAATCAGCGTGACGGACGAAGCACGGCGCACCCAGCGGTTGGGCGAGACGGCAAATTCCTTTAGCTTGGAGATAAATGGGGGGTAGGCCATGAGAAATTCACCCACGGTGTGGTTGCAGAGGGTGTCGCAGGAGGCCCAGTTGGTAATATAATTTTTGATCCAGCGTTCGAATGTCTCAAAATCGGAGGGTTCGTAGCTCTTTTGGAAGGCATGCGCCCATTCGCAAGCCACAAACGATTCTTCGATGACACCCGATTGCCACAATTCTTCGCAGAGTTCCAGCACTTGGCCTTTGCCCCTCGGCTTGATTTCGGGAAGAAATTGCTTGCTGATTTTGTTCACAACGGGCATTTTCACGCCATAGCTCTTTATTTCTTCCTTAAAAAAACGCTGTCCAGATAACAGCACGGCTTCGTCTGAGTTGCTTTTCAGGGTTTCTCTGACTCGTTGAAGGATGTTGTCCATGGTTTTTGATGTATTGGAAAGGTTATGCTTCTTTCGACGATGGCTTCGGTGTGTTTTTCTTCGGATAATCGAGTGTGCAGTGCAATCCCCGGCTTTCTTTGCGTTCCATGGCTTGCCGGATAACAAGGTATCCCACATTGATGATGTTGCGCAGCTCGCAGATTTCACGCGACACCACCGAGCGCTGGAATAGGTTTTCAGTCTCTGCATAAAGTATGTCCAAGCGGTCGAATGCCCGTTTCAAACGGAGATTGGAGCGCACGATGCCCACATAGGTGGACATGATTTGACCCACTTCCTTTTCACTTTGGGTGATAAGCACCATCTCCTCAGGCAGTGAAGTCCCTTCATCGTTCCAGATGGGAATCCTTTCTTCGAAATGGTATTCCTTGAATTTGCTCAACGCATGTTTGGCTGCCGCATCTGCATACACAACTGCCTCTATCAAGGAGTTGGAAGCCAGTCGGTTCGCTCCGTGAAGGCCGGTGCAGGCGCATTCGCCGTTGGCGTAAAGCCTTGTGATGGAGCTTTCTCCGTTCAAATCTACGGCGATGCCCCCGCACAGATAGTGGGCGGCAGGGGCCACGGGAATGTAATCCTTGGTGATGTCGATGCCGAGGCTCAGGCATTTCTCATAAATGTTCGGGAAATGCTTTTTGGTTTTTTCCGGGTCTTTGTGGGTGACGTCGAGATAAACGCAGTCGTCGCCCCGGTTTTTCATTTCGGTGTCGATGGCTCGAGCCACAATGTCGCGGGGAGCCAGCGACTTACGCTCGTCGTATTTGTGCATGAATTCCTTGCCGTCCCTTGTGCGGAGTACACCGCCGTAACCACGCATCGCCTCTGTTATGAGGAAAGAGGGACGGTCGCCGGGATGGTAGAGTGCCGTCGGGTGGAACTGCACGAATTCCATGTCCTTCACTTCGCCTTTGGCACGGTAAACCATGGCAATGCCGTCGCCAGTGGCGATGAGCGGGTTAGTGGTTGTTTTGTAGATGCAACCGATTCCACCGGTTGCCATCAGGGTTATTTTGGAAAGGAAGATGTCGATGTGGTTTGTTTTCTGATCGAGAACATACACTCCATAGCACTCAATTCCGGGCGTATATCTCGTAACCTCTTTTCCCAAATGGTGCTGGGTGAGGATTTCGATCGCAAAATGATGGTCGAATACGTCGATGTTTTTATTCGCCTTCACCGCCTCGATCAAGCTTAGCTGAATTTCAGCGCCGGTGTTGTCCTTGTGGTGGAGAATCCGGAAATCGGAATGGCCGCCTTCTTTGTGCAGGTCGAAATTGCCCTTTTCATCTTTGTCAAAATCGACTCCCCAGCTGATGAGTTCCTTGATTTGGGCAGGTGCTTCGCGCACCACTTTCTCCACTACCGTCGCGTCGCATATTCCATCGCCAGCAACGAGTGTGTCCTTGATGTGGTTTTCGAAGTTGTCCCAAGGGTTTGTCACGGAGGCAATTCCGCCTTGTGCGTAGAACGTGTTCGCTTCTTCGAGTGAATTTTTACAGACGATGGCCACCCGTCCCTGTTTTGCCACTTTCAAGGCAAAACTCATCCCCGCAATTCCCGATCCAATGACCAGAAAGTCATATTTGAATGTCATGATGTGGTTACATAATTATTTCTTTGCAAATTTAGCAAGAGGATATGAGAAACCGTCCTAAATTTGTGAAAACTTCACCAGAAACATTCCCGCTTCGACCGATGCGGGGGAGATATTGCAAGGATGTTGGTCCCGGTTGGCACCTCAAAGAAGATTTGGCTGGATCTTACATCTTGATGATGATCCCGATCGTGGGCAGAATAGTGCCGCTCGTGTTGTCGAGGATTCTCAGTCCTTGTTTTGCCGGGTCGCCATTCGCGTCCGGAATAACATTTCCCTTGGCATCTTTATTTGTGTAGATGGGTGCCCGTTCGCTCTTGAAATTATAGGCGTTCTGGACATCCATATAGAGGTTTAGTAACCATTTCTTGAAATAATATTCCTTGTCGATGCGAATGTCCAGGGCGTGGGCATTTTTCAATCGAAGCGAGTTGAAGTTGGAGTAATCGGTGTAGGCTTGGTTTTTCACATTCCAGGCTTCGCGGTTGGTGGAAAGTTGCCAGTCGATAGGCGAATAGGGTTCTCCGCCTACGTGCCGCCAGCGCATGGCCAAGTTCCAGCTTTTGCCGAATTTGTAACTCGCAATTAGATTGAGCAGATGTCGGGTGTCCCACGACGAGGGGAGGTAGTCGCCTGCCATGTTGGTGAACTCGCTACGGAACAGGGTGTAGGTGGAAGTCACGTTCAGGTTGTGCCAGTCGGCGATCTTCAACAGGAATTCTGCGCCATAGGCACGTCCTTTGCCGGAGGAAACCACCTGCTCGTCACCCACCTCGCCATAGTCGGCGCCTTTGCTGGCTATGCTGATGCCGTCGGAGACAGACATCGGATATTGCAAATATTTCTTGTAGAATCCTTCCGCCGAGAATCGTAATTTTTCTGCTGGCTTGTATTCTATGCCGGCGATGAAGTGGTTGGCGATGATGTATTTCAGGTTTTCATTGCGGTTGGCGTATTCTCCCGAGGAATTCTTGAATCCCAAAGTGGTGTAGGCCGGTTGTTCCGCATAGCGCCCGATGTTTCCGCTGATGCTCCATTGGTCGGAAACGGCGTAGGAAATAGAAAACCGGGGCGAAAGTTGGTTCAACGGATTTTTCATGTTGTTGTTGAAGTCATTTGCCACCATGTTTACTCCAAACGACAAGCCCAATTTGTCGGAGAGAAACTCGTCGGAAACTTGGGCGAAAGCTTGGTATCCGAACAAGTTGAGGTTGGTGTTGTAATTCAATTCGTTCACTTGGTTGTTGTAGTACAGGAGCCGGTAAGTGTCGTTCTTGTAGTGTGCATACTGAAGGCCTGCCCCCACTTTTAGCCGGACGGGAAGATGGGTGAATTCCCGTTCGAAACGGAGCTTGTTTTCGGCTTCATCCGACAGGTAATTCGATGTTTTGGGTTTCGACTTGTCGTTGTCTGTGTGTTTGTAGTTTTCATTACGCAGCATGTTCCGGCTGATGATCCATGAGTCGGAAAAGTTGTCGCCGAAGTGCTTGTAAACAAGGCCTAAGGTATAATTCCATTGTTTGTAAACGGGCAGGTAGGACAAAATGTACTTTTGCGTGTCGTCGCCTGTGTCCGCCAATTCGGTATTGAGCTTCATGTTGTCGATGGCGCCTAAGCCGATCAGCGTGATCTCGTTTTTGGAGTCGATTTCGTACTTATATTTTACTTGGAAATCGTTATATGTGGGCAGGAAAGGTAAGCCCAGTGCCTTGAACAGAAATTGCAGGTACGATTGCCGTGCGGAGGCGATGAAAGTCGATTTTTTGTTGATAGGGCCGTCCACCGTGATGGCGGCGTCGGAAGCACCCACCGATAATTTGGTGTGGATTTTGTCCTTGCTCCCGTCTTTTTGGCGTATTTCCATTACTGAACTCAGGGCATTGGTGCGGTTGGCGGGAAAGGCGCCCGTGTAGAAGGTGATTTCCCGGACAAAGTCGGGGTTGATAGCTCCGATGGCTCCGCCCGAAGAGCCTTGTGTGGCAAAATGATTGATGACCGGAATTTGGATTCCATCCAGGTAGAACACATTTTCCGAGGGACCTCCCCCACGGACAATCAAATCGTTGCGGCTGGGGTCCATTGCTGCTACCCCGGGTAATACCTGGAGCACTTTCGAAACATCCCTGTTGGCTCCCGCGCTTTTTTCGAGCTCCTGAACGCCTACCGAAAGAGAGGATACCGGACTCTCGATCCGGCGCAAGAGCCTATTTGGGCGCACGGTCACTTCCCTTAACGAAAACGTTGATTCCCTGACTTGGAGGTCAACAAAACTCGTTTGATTTCCTTGTACTTGTATTTCAGGTGATAGCGTTGTTTCGTAGCCTACGGAGCTTACCACTAAACGGACGAAGCCCGGGATTACCCCTTTGAACACAAAATTTCCCGCCGAATCGGTCATCGAACCGATGGAGGTGCCTTGGATGGCCACACTGACAAAAGGAACTGCCTCGTTCGATTGCAGGCTATATACTTTCCCCCTGATTTCTCCTTTCTGAGCCAGAGTTAAAAGTGGGAATACAGCCAACATTAAAAATACCAGAACTGCTTCTCTCTTGCTTTTTTTTATTTCCATAGGTTCAACAAGTCGGATTATGTCGTTTTTATTTGCCGTGCTAAATCTCTTTCAAATAAATAACAAACAGGAGGAAAGATAGTTTTGGTTAATTTATTTAGCACTGGATTTTCTTTGTTGGTTTGTGTGAAAAAATGTTCTCTTTTAATATGTTGTATATTAGTGTGTTATTGGGATGATAGATAGTTTATATATTTGTGACAATTCTGTGATATATTCTTTCTATCTTTGACCAGCATAAACTTTTGTTATGGAAAAAGCATTGATTATTGAAGACGACAGGGACATATCCAACCTGATCGCAATTCATCTCTCAGATATTAATTATCAGGTAGATGCTGCTTTCGATGGTAAATCGGGACTGCTGAAAGCCTTGAACAACACCTACAAGATCATTATTCTCGATGTGAGGCTGCCCGAATTGGATGGCTTGGAGGTGTGTAAAAGGCTCCGGCAAGAAAAGAACCGGACTCCCGTGCTGATGGTCACTTCCAAATCGGAGGAGATAGACAAGATTGTGGGGCTGGAAATAGGGGCTGATGATTATTTGACCAAACCATTTGGCATCCGGGAGCTGATGGCTCGGGTGAAGGCCTTGCTGAGAAGGTCGGAGATGTCGAAAGAAAACCCGAATACTGAGACTGAACAGGAAGTTGTGTCTGGAGAGTTGTTTATCAACTTGGCCAAGAGAATTGTTGAAATATACGGACAACGGGTGGAACTATCTCCAAAGGAGTTCGACTTGCTGCTGTTGTTTGCTTCCAACCCTGGGCGAATATATAGCCGAACCCAGTTGCTCGAACTGGTTTGGGGCTATCAGTTTGACGGATATGAACACACCGTCAATTCGCACATCAACCGGCTTCGTGCCAAGATAGAAAAAGACCCCAATCGCCCGGAATTCATATTGACCAGTTGGGGTGTGGGCTACAAGTTCCGCGATGAGTAGCTTTCCCTTGTAGATGTGACCAACTTCTTTTGCTTGCAAGATTCGCCTTGCAGGGTTGCTTGTTGTAGTAAGATTCACAAAATAACGATCTCGAAATTATGTCAAAGTATAGTAAATCATTACTTTTTAGCCGGTTGTATTGGAAAATATCGGCTATTTTCATCCTTGTCCTTTTTATTTTTGGAGGTATCAGCTTGTACATATCGGTGGCGGCAGCCCGAAATTACTCTGTGGAAGTGACTCAAAAACTCAATTGGAACTTGGCCAAGAACGCAGTTGACCTCATCAAGCCGCGGTTTTCACAAGGGAAGGTCAACAAAGAGGCGGTAGAAGACATGGTGCATTCGATGATGGTCATCAATCCCAGCATTGAGATCT
>MKRS01000323.1 GCA_001897035.1 Bacteroidales bacterium 45-6 | reverse complement strand
GTAGAGAGCCTTCATTTCTTTGGCTGTCCAAGTAGGCATGTGTACGCCGTTGGTGACGTATCCCACGTGAAGCTCTTCGGGGAAGTAGCCTGGCCAGATGGGCTGGAACATGCTTTTGGATACGAGGCCGTGCAGGTAGCTCACCCCATTTGCATGGAGGCAGGTGTTCAGGGCGAAGGCACTCATGCTGAATTTTTCGTTTGTTCCAGGATGTTCGCGTCCCATATCCACAAAGTCTTGCCAGGAAATTCCGAGGCGCGCCGGATAGCTTCCCAGGTATTTTCCCAAAAGGCCTTCGTCGAAATAGTCGTGTCCGGCAGGAACAGGAGTATGCACAGTGTAGAGTCCGGACGAACGAACTACCTCCAATGCTTGGTTGAAGCTCAATCCTTCGTTCTCAATCAAGTCCACCAAACGTTGGGCGTTGATAAGGGCGGCATGGCCTTCGTTGCAATGATATACCTCTTTTTTGATGCCCAGCTTGTTCAACAGCAAGATACCGCCGATACCCAACAAATATTCTTGTTTCATGCGATTTTCCCAATCGCCACCGTAAAGCTGGTGGGTGATGGATTTGTCGAATTCGCTGTTTGCGTCGAAATCCGTATCTAAGAGATAGAGGCTGATGCGCCCCACATTGACTTTCCAAATATGAGCATACACATTTCTTTCAGGATAGGGGACCTCCAATACCATTTGCTGTCCGTTGTCGCCCAGAACGGGTTCCAAAGGAAGTTCGTTGAAGTTCTGCGGCTCGTAGTTAGCCACTTGCTGTCCGTCGGGAGAGATAGACTGAGTGAAATATCCGTAGCGGTAAAGAAATCCGACAGCCGTCAAGTCCACGTGGCTGTCGCTCGCTTCTTTCAAGTAGTCGCCAGCCAATACGCCGAGGCCGCCCGAATAGATTTTCAGGACATGGGTCAAGCCATATTCCATGCTGAAGTAGGCGATGGACGTCTTTGATTTGTCTGGTTTTTCCGCCAAATAGGCATCAAAATCCTTAACTACCTTCTTGATTTTGCCCATCAAGACATCGTCTTTTACTATTTCCTTTGTATTATCGAGCGACAATCTTTGAAGGAATAAAACTGGGTTGTGCTTTGTATCCTCCCAGAGAGTTAGATCGATGTCCTCGAATATTTCGATTGCTTCGTTGTTCCAAACCCACCACAGGTTTTTGGCGACTCTCTCCAATGAACGCAATTCTTCGGGGAGGTTAGCATGTGTATATACACTTCTCCAGGAAGGTGAATTTGAATAGCTTGCTTTAATTTTCATATCGTAGTATGTTTTTAGTAACGTAAGTACTTAAAATAATAGGGTTTGTGCAGATTTGATATATCTTCAATTCAGGGTGCAATTATAATCTTTTTTTCGCAATAACCAATGCTTCTTCATACGTTTGTAAGTAAAATTTAATAAAATGCTTCCAATCTGCCAGTTTTGAGCGTTCCAGGGCTGCCTGCCTCATTGTCTTTTCTTGCTGGTCGCTTTTGACGGAAACTTCAAAGATCAGGTCGCAGATGTCTTGCGCGACGTCGAAGTAGTTGTAGTCGTCTCGGTGGATGACTTCCACGCCGTCATCCAAGCCTTTTTTGTCGCCGATTTTCTTGTTCCACAAGCCGAATCCGGCGAGAGTGGTGGTGATTGTAGG
>MKRS01000322.1 GCA_001897035.1 Bacteroidales bacterium 45-6 | reverse complement strand
CAGGCGACGCCAACAGGGGAGCCATTCTGACTAACTTGGACAACAGCGCCGACGGATCGCTTGAAATTGTGGTCGGATACGAAAACAACGACAGCATACGCATTTTCGATGCAAACGGGGGGCGGCTATACAGCAAAGGAGGAATAAACAAGAGGTATGCGGCGATGACGGTTGCGGATTTGGACGGGGACGGACAAAAAGAAATAATCGCACCCGGTTACGACGGCATTTATGTGTGGCATCGGGATTTCACTCCTTTTCGGGCAAATGAACGAATTTACACGATCAACGACCCGAATTACGCCTTCGTTAGCTCGGTGGTGGTGTGCGACTTGGACAATGACGGGCAAAAAGAGATATTGACCACGGCCGTCAAACGGACTTCGCCGTATGATGCAAAAGCGTATGCAATCAAATTAGACGGGACGCTTTTGCCGGGTTGGGGATTGGGCACTCAGGCCCAAACAGTCCCCAATAGTCTGGACTACTGGCCAAGGGAAATTTCCGTGGGAGACCTCAACCGGGATGGCAATCTGGAGGTGGTGCTTGCGGGCATAAATGAGGTGAAGATCTTGAACAAAGAGGGGCTACTGGTGAGACAAATCGCCGTGGATAATTTTACTCCTTACGGAGGTGCAATTCTTGCCGATGTGGACGGGGATGCCGATGCGGAAATTATAGTAAGCTCGCAAATAAACGAACGAATACATGCCTTCAAAATGAACGGCTCGGAAGCCCTCGGCTTTCCGCTGATATTGAAGCAGGACCTCAAGCATCGCGGCATATCGGCCGTTGCGGATATTGACAACGATGGCAAGAACGAGTTGATTGTGAATGCGGAAAGTTCCATCTACGTCTTTTCCACAGCAGGCAAACCGGAAAATATAGAATGGGGCATGGAACGGCACGACCAATGGAATACGGGGGAATATACGAAGCCTTGCCATTCGCTCGACATCACGTCCAACACTATGTGGTCGTCCGACAAGTCCATCTGCGGAAACCTGACCGTGTATCCGGGCTGCAGCCTTACGGTGAATAACAATTGCCACATAGAAATGGGTGGTTCGTCCATCATCACGCTCCGGCCAGGAGCTACCTTGGTGGTGGATATGGCGACCCTGTCGGGAGTGAGCATAAAGGCGCTCCCCGGCAGTAGCCTCACCATTAAAAACGATAGCCATGTCCGGCTGCGGCCAGGTGGAGAATGCAGTGTGGAGGCCGGAGCAATAGGTGACATTAGTTACGGATCGGTTGAAATGCCCTGATTAAAGAACATCCCAGTTTGCATATCAAACAAGGAAGTTCCCTCGAAAAAATGAGTGCTGGCAAAATAAACCTGTCCGCCTCCCGTTAAAATAGATAATGCAAGACCTTCTCCCGCAACTGCTTAACAGCGGGAGAAGATTACAAAAACGAGCAATAAATCCTTTTTTCATTAACCAACTAAACCAAAAATTATGGCGAACTTAACCAACGACAGAATCAGCGCCGAGGTGTTGGCTGCAGCCGAACAGCAAGTGAAAGACGGCATTCAAATGATCCAGAACGCGCTCCCTTTTTTGATTGGGCTCACCCCGGCGGAGCGCATCAACCTACCCAAAATCAATGTGAGCAACAAAGTTTTTACGGAGGATGCCATCAATGCGGCGGTGAACAATGCGGCACTGATCCCCCCTTTCGTGAAAGTGGACGAAATGGCCAGGGACCTTGCCCTGTTCCAGAAGTTGGATGCGATAGGTGGCATGTTGCAGCAGGTGGTAGAAAAAGTGTCCGACACACAACTGCTGGCTGGAAGCGAGGCCTACGCTTCGGCTCTGATGGTGTACAAATTGCTGGGAGCAGCCTCCGCTGCGGGTTTTGAAGGGGCTAAATCGTCCTACGGGCAATTGCGCGAACGCTTCAAGCAAGTGTCCGCTGCAGCGGCCTCCAGCTCTTCCCCACAGTAAGCGATCCCGCCCGGGAGGTAGGAGGGGGTACCCCGGAGGGTAGGCTCCACTACCTCCGAGGTGGGGGGGCCTACCAAAAACATGGGCCGACCCGCCTCCGAGGTACGTCGGCCTGCCAAAAAGGTAGGCCGACGCGGCAAAAAGCTCCGGCAACCTACCCCTATAGGTGGGCTGGCGCACCAAAAAGGTTCGCCAGCCTATATTTTGAGGTACCCTCCCCCACCTCGGAGGTAGGTCCACTCACCAAAAAGCTCCGTCGCCTCACCTCGGAGGTAGGTAAGCCCGTCGCGGGGGTAGCCGCAGGATTGCGAGAATCACCAAAAGCTTGACGTGGAACGAAATGCGGAAAAGGAGCTACGGGAAGAAGCGTCCCTATAATTACCGAAGGCCCACTTGAAGCAGTACCTAACAAAGCGCAGCCCTGGCATGGTGAAGCCTAAGCCTTGAGAATTTGAGAAACTGGATATTCAAAATGGACGATTCGGAGATTCAACGATTCGGTAACACACAATTCTCACAAATTTGTTTTATCCTGTCAAATAAAGATTTACATTTGCCGAGAAATTTAGAATTAGTAAATGGAACAAAGCAATCAACACAAAATCCCGTTCAGCACATTAGGCGTAATGGCTGCCATCGGGATTGTTTTCGGTGACATCGGAACCTCGCCGCTGTATGTGATGCGGGCAATCTTGAACTCACTGCCTCACTACCACTATTCCAACCCGGATTACATACTGGGAGCCGTGTCGTGCGTGATCTGGACATTGACCTTGCAGACCACGGTGAAATATGTGCTGATAACACTCAAAGCCGATAACAAGGGGGAAGGCGGAATCCTGTCGCTGTTTGCCCTGATCCGCAAAAAATACCGCTGGGCGTATGTCATCGCCGCTATCGGTGCGGCCACCTTGCTGGCCGACGGGGTCATCACACCCGCCATCACCGTGTTTTCGGCAGTGGAGGGCTTGCACGACGTGATGCCTTCGGTGCATGTGATTCCGGTCACCGCCTTGATAATCTTCGTGTTGTTTCTCGTTCAGCCCTTCGGCACAAGTTCGTTGGGAAAATATTTCGGGCCGATCATGGTCGTCTGGTTTGTGATGATGGGCCTGATGGGGACGGGACAGGTGGTGCTTCATCCCGAAGTGTTCAAAGCCTTCAATCCGGTGTATGCCATCCGTTTTTTGATCGAGGCTCCCAATACCTTATTCATACTTGGCGCTATTTTCCTCTGTACCACGGGTGCCGAAGCTTTGTATTCCGACCTCGGGCACACCGGCTTGCAAAACATCCGTGCTGCATGGGTGTTTGTGAAAATAATGCTCATTGTGAATTATCTCGGTCAGGCCGGCTGGATCCTTCACCACCCGCACCAGATCACCGCTACTTCCAATCCGTTCTTTGAGATCATGCCGGAATGGTTCACCTTCATCGGCATCATTTTGGCGGCCTTGGCAGCCATCGTAGCCAGTCAGGCCTTGATTACGGGTTCGTTCACGGTGATTAGCGAAGCCATCCACCTGAACATCTGGCCCAGCGTGAAGATCAAATACCCCACCAAAATCAAAGGGCAGATGTTTATCCCGTCGGTCAACTACCTGCTGATGGCAAGCTGCCTGATTATCGTGTTCATGTTTGGCTCCTCCATGAAATTGGAAGCGGCTTACGGTCTGGCCATCACCCTGAGCATGATGATGACCACCTTCCTGCTCTTCCTCTACATGCAGAAAAACGGTCGTCCGTTGTGGATGAGCATACCGCTCACCATCTTTTTCACGCTCATCGAAGTCAGCTTCCTGACGGCCAACTTGCAAAAATTCATGCACGGAGGGTTTGCTTCCCTGCTCATTGCGGGGGCTATTTTCGTGGTGATGTTCTCGTGGTACAATGGCCGCCGCATCAAAAACCACCACACCCGCTTCACGGCGATTGACAATATCTTGCAACACATCCAGCGGGTGAGCCAGGACACTTCCATCCCCAAATTGGCCACACACCTCTTCTACATGACCCGGGCCAAGAAGGTGAACCAGATCGAGAGCCAGATCAGCTATTCGCTCTTCAACAAACGACCGAAACGAGCCGACACCTACTGGTTTGTGAATGTGACCACGGTGGACGACCCCTACGAATTCAGCTATTCGGTAAAAACGTTTATCCCCAACAAGGCTTTCCGCATCGACATCCGCAGCGGATTCAAGGTGGGAGTGCATTTGGACAAATACGTACAATTGATTTGCAACGAGATGGAGAAAAAAGGGCAGGTCGATTTGTCCACCCGCTATCCCTCGCTGATGGGAACGGGCATCAAGGGAGATTACCTGTTTGTGATCGTTGACCGTATTTTCCGCAACCTGGAGATGAACCTCGGGCGGCAAATTGTGCTTGCGGTGTACAACCAGATAAAGAAGGTGTCGTCAACCGATGCCGAGATGTACGACATCGACCCATCTTATGCCACCGTGGAAACCGTTCCGCTGGTGATTGCATCCCATTCGCAAACAGAGCTGAGCGACCTGCTCCACCAGTCGGAAAAAGTGCACCACTCAGACAAGTAGCCCGTCGAGCAAGCGAACATAGAGTTCGATGGCCTCGCGGATCTCGCTCAGGCGGATGTATTCGTCTGCTGTGTGGGAGCGGGCAGATTTGCCCGGGCCTATCTTGACGGAAGGGAACGGCATCAACGCCTGGTCTGAAAGCGTGGGCGAGCCGTAAGGCGTTTTCCCGATCATTCTGGCACGCTCCACAAAGGGATGCCCCAGGTCGATCCGGGACGAATTGAGACGGAACGAACGGGCTTTCGCCTCGCTTTGTATCTTGGCAGAAACAATCTCGAAAATTTCGGTGTTCGAATACAGCTCGTTGCTGCGGATGTCCACCACAAATGTGCATTTGTCGGGCACCACATTGTGCTGCGTGCCAGCCTGAACCATCGTCACGCTCATCTTCACGTCCCCCAGCAGCTCGCTGCTTTTGGGAAAACGGTAGGTCTGAAACCATCCTATATCGTCCATCGCCCTGTAGATGGCATTGTCGCCCTCGTTCCGGGCGGCGTGTCCCGATTTGCCGTGAGCCGTGCAGTCGAGCACCATGAGCCCCTTTTCGGCTACTGCCGGGTGCATCTCCGTGGGTTCGCCCACCACCGCGAAGGCAATGTTCGGCAATTCGGGCAAGACGGACTCAATCCCCCCTTTTCCCGAGACTTCTTCCTCTGCCGAAGCCACGAAAACAAGGTTGTAGGGTTGCGGCTTTTGCGTCAGCACCAAAAAGGCATGAAGCAGCGACACCACACTGGCTCCGGCATCGTTGCTGCCCAAGCCATAGAGGAAATCCCCCTCGGGTTCGGGCTTGAACGGGTCTTTCGTCCATCCGGAAACTGGCTTAACGGTGTCGATATGCGAATTCAACAAAATAGTCGGTTTTTGATCGTCGAAAGCGGGTGAAACGACCCACAAGTTGTTTCCCTTCCGGGAGGAGATAGCCCCTTTTTGGGCGAGGTAATCGCACACGAGGTCGGCCACTTCACTTTCTTCGCGGCTCAAGGAGGGTTTGCCAATCATTTCCTTCAGCAAATCCACCGCATCGTAAAAAACTTCATCCATGTTCATGTTGCAAAGATAATTGTTTTTCGGTTAGAGGTTGGATAAAAGCAATCACCCTACCATTTTACGTAGATAAATCAGTATATTTGCCAATCCTGATTTCATAAACCATTCAATAAAATACAAAAAGATGTTGTCACGAAAAAGCGCATCGGTCTGGTTGTTTTTGTGCTTGGTAGCGGTGCTCCATGCGCAAACGGAGTCTCGGAAAGATTCCATTCCCGGTTTAGGGAAGGGGAAATCGCCGGTCATTGAAAAGCCTCAACGGACGGATAGCACCTCAGCTACGAGGCTGGGGCAAAATGTGCCGGGAGCAAATGCAGGCAACAACCGGGCCTCGGCGATGGGTGCAGCCGAATCTCCGGAAAAAGTCACTTACCAGCTTCCACCCGTGAGTTATTTTCCCCAAAGATTACTGGAAGATAGGAGTACCACGCGCTTCCCTTTTGCCAACGACTATTCCTATTCCGGCATACGGATCTTAGACGCCAACTCCTGGATTTCGGGAGCGACGGAACACACAACCCTGCCAAGCTTTGGCATCATCCAGCAAACGGCACTTCAATACAACCGCATCTTCAATAACAAATTGATCCTTTCGGGAGGTCTTTCCGGCAAAAAATTAGAAATGCACGAGCAGCAATACGGCGACCTCAAAGCCAATCTCGGCCTACAGTGGCTGATAAGCAACAGGGTCACCATGAATGCCTCCGGGAATTATTCGATGATGAGGCGCGACGGCGGCATGGGAAGCATGATGGGCGCGTTCATCCCTTCAGAAATATCGGGAGGCCGCACTTCGGCAATCATGCCTCTGGGCCAAGCGCAATGGGGATTGGACTACAAGATGACAGACTGGCTTTCCATCTCCGGCGGAACTTACGTGAACCAGATGGACTTGTTTTCCAGGAAAATCAGCGATTATGGGCTGAACAGCCGGATGAACCTTCAGGTGAACGACAGGCTCAATTTGAGATTGTACGGATCGTATTCCCTCAAGGGAAAACAAAGCTTTCTGAACCAAAGCCCGCTGTATCCCCAGAACAGCTACGGAGGGGCCGTTGAATACCGCATTTCCGATAAATTCGGATTGGGAGCCGGTGTGGACCGCTACTTGAACCCTTTCACCGGGAAATGGGTAACGCAACCTTATGTGTATCCGATTTTCTACAACGACAAAAACGAGAAGAAAAGTTTCCAGATCCAAATCAACGGACGATGAAGGCGGTCAGGCATTCACCACTACTTTCACCAGTTCCACTTTGGTGGGAGACATTTTCAGGATGGTGAACGAAAGGTTGTTGACGGTAATCACCTGGTTGAGCTTCGGGAAACGCTCGTTCACATAGATGAGGTAGCCTGCCAAGGTGAGGTAGTCTTCCGAAACAGGAAGGTCGAGGTTGTATTGTTCATTGATGTAATCGATCTCCATCCGCCCGGCAAAGATATATTCCTTGTCGTTGATCTTCCGTTCGATAATAGACTTCTTGTCGTGTTCGTCCTCAATTTCTCCGAATATTTCCTCCACCAGATCTTCCAAGGAGATAATGCCCACTGTCCCGCCAAATTCGTCCACCACCACGGCCAAGTTCTTTTGCTTTTGCATCAGATCCTTCATCAGGTCGTGTGCCGCCATGGTTTCGGGAACAAACGGCACTTCCTTGATCTGTTCTTGCCAATTGTTCTGGTTTTGAAACATTTCGAGTGAATGGATATATCCCACCACGTGGTCGATATCTTCCTTGAAAACAAGAATGCGGGAATGTCCCGACTCGGAAAATTTCTCTTTCAGCTCATTTAACGTAGCTGTTTCCAAATTGACGGAAACAATTTCGGTGCGCGGCACCATGCTGTCTTTGACCCGTGTGGAAGAGAAATCGATCACATTCCGAATGATCTGCCGCTCGGTCTCCATTTCGGAGTCGCTGCTACTTTCCAATCGCTCTTTCAACAATATGTCGAAGGACGATTCTCCCCAATCCGGCATGGTCTTCATCTTATTCCTATCCGAGGAACGCATTGAAAGG
The DNA here is from genome assembly GCA_001897035.1 of Bacteroidales bacterium 45-6. Lineage (GTDB taxonomy): Bacteria > Bacteroidota > Bacteroidia > Bacteroidales > Dysgonomonadaceae > UBA1309. The sequence continues at coordinate 2,900 of MKRS01000322.1, read as the reverse complement.
AGATGCCCGATATGCGAAAAGAGACTCACCCAAGGGTAGAAGAACACATACACGAGAGTGATCGGCACAAGCAGCTTCCTGATAGAGAGATGCTTGCTTTCGTAGTTATAGAAAAGCCGCGGCAAAAATTCGCAGCAAAAAAGATAAAGCAGGGATGCCACAAGGATTAGCCCGGCGATTGTCAGCCATCGAAAAGGACTTTGAAGCAAGACGGTTTCAGTGAAAACAAAGTTGAAGGAAACCACCACAAACACTGTGAAGAAAAACAGTTTTGCAAGGGCTGTTGCCCCTAAGAATTGTCCCGGTTTCCGGTAAAACCCCTTGATGATGGAGTCCCTGATGGAAGTTCCGCGTTCGTTTTCGGACTTGCTATCCACCACAATAGCAAAATGCACCTGCTGCAAGGTCAGCAGGAAGCCAACAAGCAAGGAGATCAATATGCAAACCACAGATACAATCATGCCGCGATGTTTTTTTACAATGCCTCTTCTTTCATATCCATAGTCCCCGAAGGCTTTCGGATCTGGTAGGTGGACAAATCTTGACTGGCGTCCATCCCGTATCCCTTGAGGTTTCTGTCGGGTGTGGTGATTTTAATGAATTTGTCTGTATAAACTTTTCGCTGGTTTTGATCCCAGAAAAGCTCTTCGGTCTTGAAGATGGATCCTTTCACATTTTTGATAACGACATGCCCTTTCAGCCTCCACAATCCGCGCTGGGTGTAGTTCCACGCTGTGTCGGCCTGGATAGTAGCGTTAACGTGGAAAGCAGAATCATACTGCTCCAAGTAAAGCGCATGAGGAAAAAGCCAATGCGGATCTTTGGCCTTGTCAAAAATCTGCATCGTCTTGGTCACCACCTTGTATTTTACCCGGCCCGAATCGGAAATTTTCATCGTCACGCTGTCGGTGTCGATCGTGGGTACAAATTCTGGGTTGTATTTCTTGTGCACGTATTCCTGTTTCTCCTTTTTGCAAGAAGCCAAAATGCAGCAAAAAGCCAGCGTGAGCAGCACCGCCGGATGTTTGAAAATACTATTTGGGGTTGGATAATTCATTTTCAGAATTTGGTTTTCGAAACAAAGATACTATAGGCTTCCTTAAAAATCAATCTATTCCACAGGCTTTAGCCATTAGCCTTTTGTAAAAGCTATCAGCTAATAGCTAAAGGCTATACTTTGCGTTTAAAAATACGACAATATATTTTGGCATTTACTTATATCCTCAAGATAAAGCAAAATTCTTTTATTTCATTCAGATGCTTCCAATGGCCTTTCTGGCATTATTCTTCTTGCTTTTGAAATAGAGGTTGCGCAACGGCTGGATCAAGTTGAGCAAAGGCCAGGAGAAATAGAACTTGCCCGACCGGAGCAGCTTGCCCGACTTGTTGATCGCCACTAATTGGACCACGAGAATCACGATTGACAGCGCAGTGGCCACAGCAATGGCCCCGAACCGGAAATCGATGATGCTTTTGGCCAGCAGCACGCCCCATGCGAGGATGATCGCATAGCGGCTAAAGCTTTCCAGACTGAAAATCCAGGTGCCGATTCCGTGGAAGTGCTTCTTGATTTGCTGGTAAGCAATCTTATATTCTTTCCAAATGTAGCTTTCGGGTTCCTCAAAAACAGATTTCACGAACGAATCGGGGTTGAGACACAAGGCGGTGTTTTCTCCCGAAAGAATCTGGTTGAGAAACAATTCTTCGCCATGCTGGTGGTTGAGCACCGAAGCAAAGCCTTTGTGTTCGAAAAAGATTTTCTTCCGGATAGCCAGGTTGCGAAACGTAGCCGAAAATGGTTTTCCCTTGATTATCATCGACATGTATTGCAAGGCATACATCAGGTTATCGAAGGCGATGAGGCGGGATGCGAACGAGCGGGGCTTCTCGAAGAAATAGCAATGTCCGGCCACAACCGGTTTCTCGTCCGAAACATGCTGCGCCATCATTGCGATCCATTTGTCGGAGACCGGTTCACAGAATGCCTCGGTGGACAAGATCACATCGTGTTTTGCCGCTTTGGCTCCGATGGTCATCGCTAATTTTTTTCGTCCGAAAATGTTGTCGCTCGTTTTTGGAAGATAGGTACCATACAGGTTAGTGTATTTGTCTCGAAGCCGGCTGATTAGCTCCTCAGTCTCGTCCGTGGAGCCATCGTTGACCACAATTACTTCGAAGTCCGGGTAATCTTGTTCGAGAATCAGCGGAAGGCATCTCTCCAAATGGTGGGCAGAATTGCTCGACACGATCAATACAGACACCGGAGGAAGGGATGAATCCTGAAGGGAAGAACTTTCCTGAGCCGCCTCTTTTCGCCGGAATCGGATGGGAGCCTTGTAGTAGCACAGGTAGAAAAATGCTTCTATCAGGAAAAATAAGACAAAAACGCCAAGCAGAACTAAGTCTGCCACGTCGAAAGAAAAATATGCTAAAAAAATGTCCATCCTACAAAAATATTATCAGGAATTGCTTGTGCCCTGGCCTCAATCTGGGCGAAATACCCCTTTCCAATATGAAGTTTAAGGCAATAAGACTCGCCGGAACGATCGTCTTATCGCCTTATTCTTTTCTTTAATAAGCCTTCCGGCAAAAAACGGGCTTACGCCAAATCGAGTCTTTACAGGGCATCTGAGAAATAAGCCTTTGGCAATTCGCGGCAATTGTATTGCGAAGCCATGATTTCGCCATAAGCACCTGCAGAACGCAAGGCGAGCAAGTCTCCACGGGTCGTTTTATTGAGATCGTAGTCTTTTGCAAACACGTCCGACGATTCGCAGATAGGACCCACTATGTCGTACTTTTCGGCAGGAAGGTCAGAAGATATGTTTTCGATCTTGTGGTAGGCCTGGTACAATGCCGGACGAATCAGGTCTGTCATCCCGCCATCCACAATTGCGAAT
>MKRS01000321.1 GCA_001897035.1 Bacteroidales bacterium 45-6 | reverse complement strand
TCGGTCTTTCACCGAACGGATCAGCGACAAATTGCGACGCAAGAGGTCTTCTTCCATCACAAAACTGGGGGAATGTATTTTTGAAAAATCAATCATGGGGATTGTATTTGCTAATTATCTAACTTTCTTGTATTTTGCAAATTTAAGCAATAATTGCTTGACTCCTGCATTTTCGAACTCCACTGTGGCCTTACGGCTATTGGCATCGCCCGAAACCTCCTTGATAGTTCCCATCCCGAAACGTTCGTGGGCAATCACGTCGCCGGGTTTCACATCGTCTCCGGCATAATCGTTGCCAGCCTTGGGGCGGGCATTTTCGGCTTTCACAAAATTCGGGCGAGGCAGTGTCGGTTGCGTGGCCTGCTGCTTCTGAAAGGGAGATTCCCGCTTGCTGCGCTCTTCCGAAGGAGAAGACCACCGGCCGCTTGAAGAACTACCCCCTGAGAAAGATGGCTCGCGCCGCTCATTGCCCCAGGAAAGAGACCTGCTCAACATGCTATCTTGAATGTCGAGGTATTCTTCGCCAATTTCTTTCAAGAAACGACTCGGGTTGGACGATTCCGTTTGTCCGTTGCGAAAGCGCGAACGGGCATAGCTAAGCATACAAAATTCCTCCGCACGAGTCAGGGCCACATAAAACAGGCGCCTCTCCTCCTCCACCCCTTTCACTTCGGAAAGAGCCATAGAAGACGGGAAAAGCTCCTCTTCCAACCCCACCACGAACACGTTTTTGAATTCCAAGCCCTTTGCAGAATGGATGGTCATCATCGTCACCTTTTCGGCCTCGGCATCCTTGTCCGTGTCTTGATCCGTGAGCAGGGAAACCTCCGAAAGGAAGTCCGGCAACAGGAAGTTATCCTCGCCCTCTTCCATTCGCGAATCGGTGAACTCGTGAATCGCACCCAACAATTCTTCCAGATTTTCCTGTCGGCTCATCCCTTCCGGACTTTTGTCCTGATACGCATCGTTCGCAACCCCGCTCTGCTTGGTAATCAGCATCGCCATGTCGTAGGCCGACAACTCGCGCAGTTGTTGCAGGAACGACTCGATCATTTCACGGAATGCGGCCAACTTCTTTGCCGTACCCGAATTGATATTCACATTGAAAGCCAAAGGGTCGGAAAGAACGTTCCAAAGACTTGCGTTGTGGAGCTTTGCCGCGGCAGCTATCTTTCCCACGGTGGTATCGCCGATCCCTCTTGCCGGGAAATTGATGATCCGCTTGAAGGCTTCCTCATCGTTGGGATTAATCACCAACCGGAAATAGGCAATCACATCCTTTATTTCCTTGCGTTGATAAAACGACAAGCCTCCATAGATCCGGTAGGGGATATTTTTTTTCCGAAATGCCTCCTCAAAGATGCGGGATTGGGCATTTGTCCGGTATAGAACCGCAAAATCGCCATACGAAGCCTTGCCCGAACGGCGCAGATCCGCCACCTTGTTGGAGACGATCATCCCTTCCTCGAAATCGGAGAAGGCGCCGGCAACCACGATCCTGTCGCCTACCTCATTTTTGGAAAATACATTCTTCTCCAATTGTTCCGTGTTTTTCTGGATGAGGCTGTTGGCCGCATTCACAATATTTTGGGTGGAGCGGTAATTCCGTTCCAATTTGAAGATCTTGGCTTCGGGATAGTCTTTCCTGAAATTCAAGATGTTTTCGATATTCGCCCCGCGGAACGAATAGATGCTCTGGGCATCGTCACCCACCACACACACCCGGTGGTGCGCATCGGCGAGGCGTTTCACAATCAAGTGTTGAGAAAAATTCGTATCCTGATACTCATCCACAAGAATGAACTGGAACTGTTGTTGGTAACGGGCCAGCACATCGGGATGATTGCGAAGCAACACATTGGTGTTGAAAAGCAGGTCGTCGAAATCCATGGCGTTCGATGCTTTCAGGCGGGCATTATAGACCTTGAATATTTCGCTCGTCATGGGCACATTCGCCCGCATGTCATGTTCTATTATCTCTTTGTCCTGCGCATACCTTTCGGGACTAAAAAGCTGGTTTTTGGCCATGGAAATCGCCCCTTGAATTTTAGCAGGCTTATACACCTTGTCGTCCAGGTTCATCTCCTTGATGATGGTTTTCAGCAAATTGCGAGAGTCTGAAGTGTCGTAGATGGTGAAATCGGAACTATAGCCTAAAAACTCCGATTCGCGCCGCAATATTCTCGAAAAGATGGAATGGAAAGTCCCCATCCACAGGCGTCGCGAAGTGGCCTCTCCTTCCAGTGCGGCAATCCTCTGCTTCATTTCGCGGGCAGCCTTGTTGGTGAAGGTCAGGGCAAGGATGTTGTGGGGAGCAAGCCCAAGGCTCATCAGGTATGCGATCTTGTATGTCAGCACACGGGTTTTGCCCGAACCCGCCCCTGCAATAATGAGCGAGGGTCCCTGATTGTACTCCACAGCCTGGAGCTGCGACTCGTTGAGTTGATTCAGATATTCTACCATATTTCAAAGATACTTTCTTTGTTGGCAAAAAAAAGCATCCTTGATTCTAAATCTGAGGATGCCCGTTTTTCGTATCACAGTTGCCTTTCAATCAGCCCACTGCGTGTTTTTTCTTTTTATTTTCTTTCAAAAAAGCCTCCAAAGCTCCCGTCATGGACGGATATTCAGGCTGGGGTGCTTCGCAATCGAGACGCAAACCGGCATCCACAATGGCTTTCGCCGTAGCTTGGCCGAAACATCCGATAGCGATCTCGCCTTGTTCAAAGTTTGGAAAATTATTCAATAATGTCTGAACTCCAACAGGTGTGAAAAACACAATCATGTCGTAATCGAGTTCTTCTCCCTCTTCAAAATCGTTGCTCACCGTGCGGTACATCACCGATTTGGTGTAGTTGATCTTTTTCTCATCCAAGAAGTTGCCCACCTCGTCGGTATGCACATCCGAAACAGGAACCAGATACTTCTCCTTGCTGTGCTTTGTGAAATTAGGGGTGAGACCGCCAATTTTGCCTGTGGAGCTGAAGAAGATTTTTCTTTTACGATAGACAATGTATTTCTGGAGATACAAGGCCACGGACTCGGAAGTACAGAAATACTTCATCGTTTCGGGCATAACCACGCGCAATTCTTCGCACAAACGGAAAAAATGGTCGATTGCAGTTTTTGCAGTGAAAATGATCGCCGTAAAGTCTAAAATATTTATACGCTGTTGCCTGAATTCTTTTGCTGTGACTCCCTCAACCTTGAAGAATGGACGAAAAACCATCTTCACATCATACTTCTCAGCAATATCATAATAAGGTGATTTCTCTGATTGGGGCTGGGGCTGCGATATGAGAATCTTTTTTATTTTCAACGTCATAATATACAGAAAAAATCTTCTTTATACATAAAAACGAACCCTAAAACCAAAAGCAGGTAGGGAATTATTTCAACACTGCAAAGGTACGCAATCCCAAATAATAAATTCACTTTTTTGTTAAAAAAAAAGACTATAATTCGTGAAAAAAGGATTATTCTTGTTATCACAAACAACGCCAAAATCACAATTAGCACAGCTTCCTGACTGACTCCTGCATACAAGAGTACTAAAACAGGGATAAACGCCATGACACCAAACAGTTCAATCAAAATAAAATAGGTACGCAAGTACTTCCGCACAAAATCTTGCTCGTCGAATGTATAGCCTACAAGAAGGTAAAAAAGGTATTTAACAAATAAAAAGACTGCCACCACCAGCGCAAAGCCTCCAATGGTCAACCACATGTGCGACACAGGCCTCAGAGTGTCGTCGCCGCTTTGCAGGTACTGGTAGCCCATCAGGGCCATCAAAAAGGCGGGAAGCAAAATAAGGAATAAGTTTCCCCAGAACTCCTTGACCGTGATTTCGTTAAACTCGTCTCTTTTTTCGCGGAAGGTGAACAACACCCGTAGCCCTTCGGAAAAGAAGCGGTAGCCCCGCTGTATAATCTTGCTTATCAGAAAAAAACATAGCAACAACGCGAGGAAAATACTGTCCTGGTGCTTGAGCATCCGCGGAATGACATCGCCCTGGAATCCGTTCTTGTTTCCTCCGACAGCAGTAGGCAAGTCCATTCGATAGGCCTTCACCGCTGTGGAATCCAAGGAATACCGGAGCGAAAGTGAATCGTAGTCGAAAATGTAGGCGGAATGGGCGAAATTCTCTGCCGTGAACAGACGAACGTCTTTGTGGGATTGGGTAGAATTGGCAGCCACAGAATCTCGAACGGCCAGCACCATCGAGTCGGCGGCAGCGGAACGCATGGAGTCTGTTTGTGAAAGTCCTGTCATGTAATTTCAATCATTTTTATAGTGCAGCAAATTTACCATAATTATCCGGCCAAGCCTCCGCTTCTTCAATCAGCCGGATTGCTTCTGCGGGAGTTTGTGCGACAGCCCACAGCTCGGTGTGCATGGGCCGCATAAACTTTTCGTCGGCCATCCGCTTCAACAGTTGCAAGAGCAGATCGTAATAATTCTTCGTGTTGAGGATCACGATCGGTTTGTTGTAAAGTCCGAGTTGCTTCCAGGTAATCACCTCTATGAGTTCTTCGAGCGTACCTATTCCACCAGGAAGGGCTATGCAGCCGTCCGCCAGTTCGGCCATCTTCTGTTTGCGTTCGTGCATGGTTTCAGTGACATGCAATTCACTCAAGGACACGTGAAACCAGCCATTATCGACCATAAACCGGGGGATCACTCCCACCACCCGGCCCTTGTTCTGCAAAGTAGCGTCGCTTACGGCACCCATCAGACCCATCTTGCCAGCCCCATTGATGCAGGCAATATTCTTTTCGGCCAAAAGCACACCTAATTCCTTGGCCGTATCAACATACGCCTGGTCGATCTTTGTACTGGAAGCGCAATACACACAAATGGACGAAACCTGGGCCATATTCCGTTTTATTTTTTACAAATAAAGAGCAGCATTCTCTAAATGAATACAGCTCTTCACTATTAATTAGAGACTACAAAATTACAAATTAAATGCTTTTTTAATCTTGTCAACGTAGTCTAATTTTTCCCAAGTGAACAATTCCACTTCAAGTTTCAGAGGTTCAGGATTATAACGTGACACAAAAGTTTTCACCACCACTTCCGGTTCGCGGCCCACATGCCCGTAGGCAGCCGTTTCGGAATAAATCGGGTTGCGCAGTTTCAAACGTTGCTCGATGGCTTTGGGGCGCATGTCGAACAAGCTGGAAACCACCTTCGCGATCTCGCCATCGGATTGGGCCACATTGCTTTTGCCGTAGGTGTTGATGTAGATGTTCATCGGGGCAGCCACACCGATCGCATACGACACTTGCACCAATACCTCGGAAGCAACTCCTGCCGCCACCAAGTTCTTGGCAATGTGCCGACTTGCATACGCTGCCGAACGGTCCACCTTCGAAGGATCTTTTCCTGAAAAAGCTCCACCGCCGTGTGCACCTTTTCCTCCATAAGTATCGACAATGATCTTACGACCTGTCAAGCCCGTGTCTCCGTGAGGGCCGCCGATCACAAATTTTCCGGTAGGATTGATGTGGTATTTGATCTCCGTTCCAAACAGCTTCGCCACATCGGCATTGAATTTGTATTTTTCCTTCACCCGGGGAATCAGAATGCTGATGATGTCTTCGCGGATTTTGTCCTGCATCGCTTTGTCAGCCTTATCTGCGGCTTCTTTCGAGCCGTTTTCGGGAAGCACAAATTCGTCGTGCTGGGTGGATACCACGATGGTGTCTATCCGGATGGGAGTCCCGTTGTCGTCGTACTCGATGGTCACTTGTGATTTGGCATCGGGACGCAGGTAAGGCATCAAGGCAAGTTCGTGCTTGCGGATTTGTGCCAATTCCAGCAGCAAAGCGTGCGACAAGTCCAACGCCAAAGGCATGTAGTTGGTGGTTTCCTTAGTGGCATAGCCGAACATCATCCCTTGGTCGCCAGCTCCCTGATCCATGGGATCCACTTTTTGGTCAACGCCACGGTTGATGTCGTCCGACTGTTCGTGGATGGCCGACAACACGCCACAGGATTTAGCTTCAAACTGGTACTCGCTCTTGGTGTAGCCGATGCGTTCAATCACGCCGCGTGCAATTTCCTGCACGTCCACGTAAGCCTTCGATTTGACCTCACCCGCCAAAACTACCTGGCCGGTTGTCACTAATGTTTCGCAAGCTACTTTCGAATTCGGGTCGTATGCGATGAATTCATCAAGCAAAGCATCCGAAATTTGGTCAGCTACCTTATCGGGGTGGCCTTCGGAAACGGATTCCGAAGTAAAGAAATAACTCATAAATGTTTAATTTTAAATGGTTGATGCTGGGGAATAGAATCGGAAGTGCATCGTCGAGAAATCAACGGTTTAGCATTTTTTCTTGTGGTTGCAATCATAACAAATCTATCCACCCTATAAATATTCGAGACAAAGATAATTCTTTTTTCTTATCGGAAAACGCAGCCTGCCGCAAATAAATTGTAAATGCCCTATTTTTTTCACGTAGCAGTCCGCAAACGCCTCCTCCCACGTCGCCGTTTTTTTTTACCGATGCCGAAATCAAAGAACTCACATCAGGTGATAGAACCAATCGAGCAAGGCAGGGGAAGCCAGTTTACCAAAACCAGTGGCAAGAGTTTAGAACAATGGAAAAGGAGATCTTTTAACTAATTGGGATTTTAGGGCTTAATGTAAAATTCATTTTGTGCTTTTGATTTTCGATATTTAATCGAAAGTTTCGGGATTACAAAGCCACAACTTCTTACCTATAAAACCGTTATCAGTAATATCAGAAAACTGATTCCCAAAGACAAACACGACTGAAAAAGCATAAATTTGTAGCATATAGAAATAAAAAATGGACAATCGTTTTACAGATATAATTCTGCTAATCAAACAATCTCGGGCTAATGCAATAAAAGCCGTAAATGCTTAACTAATAAACCTCTAATGGAATATCGGAGAATATATCAGTAAGAAAATTGATCAATCTGAGTGGGGCGACTCTGTTGTAACAGAATTAGCCAATTTTATACAGAAACATGAACCCGAAATAAAAGGCTTCTCCAACAAGAATATATGGAGAATGAAGCAGTTTTACGAGACTTACAAGGACTTTCCAAAACTATCAACATTGTTGAGAGAAATTAGCTGGAAGAAAATGGAGATGACAATTGGCAAACTGAAACAGATGCTACCACTAACAATGTATTGCCAAAATCTGGGCTTTAAAGAATTCAATTAAACTTTTTGGCTATATTTGAACTTGAGTATTTCTATTGAAGATTGGCGCTCCCCCCCTGGCTTCAGCAATACCCGAACTGTTGTGTGCAACTTAATGAAAACGGTATAAAACTTTTAAATTATTACAAATATGACTAAAGAAAAAATATTATTAGCGGGAGCAACCGGATATTTAGGAAGGTTTATAACTAAAGAATTAATAGACAAAGATTATGAAACGAAGATAATTGTTCGCAATAAAGATAAAGTAAAACTAAAAGCCCCAAACCTGGAAATTATCGAGGCACAAGTAACAAACCCTGATAGCTTAAAAAATATTTGCGCAAACGTAGATATTGTCATTAGCACAGTAGGAATCACAAGGCAAAAAGACGGGTTAACATATATGGATGTCGATTATCAGGCGAATGCAAATCTGATTGATGAAGCAAAAAAAAGTGGCGTCAAAAAATTCATTTATATTTCCGTTCTAAACGGAGAAAAACTCAGACATCTACAAATTTGCGAGGCAAAAGAAAAATTAGTAGATTATCTAAAGTCATCTGGATTAGATTACTGCATAGTTCGGCCAAATGGATTCTTCTCGGACATGGCAGATTTTCTAAAAATGGCTAAAGGTGGAAAAGTATATTTGTTTGGAGACGGGAAATTAAAACTAAACCCAATTCACGGAAAAGATTTAGCAAAAGAAGTTGTTGATGCCATCAATCAAGATAAAAAAGAAATTAATATCGGTGGTCCTGATTTACTTTCACAAAATGAGATTGCAGAGTTAGCATTGAAAGCATACGGAAAGAAAATTAAAATCGTTCATTTCCCTGATTGGATTAGGAAATTTGCTCTTTGGTGTGTTCGGACTTTTACAAGTTCTAAAACCTATGGCCCGATTGAATTTTTTATGACCACTATGGTTATGGATATGCAAGCCCCTCAATTTGGGAACGAGAGATTAGAAGAATTTTTCAACGATGAAGTGAAAAACAAATAAAAATCCGAGAGGGGAATATAAATGACTTAATTCCAATACACCAATTGGGACAAACAACTTGGAGTCAATTTGAAAAAGTTTTGACCAATGAAAATTGGGACGTTATTAAACCTTGCATACTTCATTCGGGATAGATCCCGCTTTAATTTCCTAATAGCTTTCAATACTGATCCTAACCAATAAGCGCATTGCCGGGGATCAGTTTAAATCAAAGTAGTTCAACCCGATGGGACAGCTCATTTTCAATGCGGTTCTTGTTTCTTGCGATTTTGCCTCCACCCTTTTCAAAAACAAACTTTTTGAATTAACTTTGCACCCCAAATAGAAAAGATTACATAACAGACAATATATGATGACTTCCAAAGAAATACGCAAATCGTTTACCGACTTCTTTGCTTCGAAACAGCACCAGATTGTACCGTCAGCCCCCATGGTCATAAAAGGCGACCCTACGCTGATGTTCACCAATGCAGGTATGAACCAATTCAAGGACATCATCCTGGGAAATGTGCCCATCAAATATCCGCGGGTGGCCGACTCGCAGAAATGCCTCCGTGTGAGCGGAAAGCACAACGACCTGGAGGAAGTGGGGCACGACACCTACCACCACACGATGTTCGAGATGTTGGGCAACTGGTCGTTCGGCGATTATTTCAAGAAGGAAGCCATTGAATGGGCGTGGGAATACCTTGCGGAAGTAATCAAACTGGATAAAAACCGGCTGTATGTGACCGTTTTCGAGGGAAGCACCGAGGAAGGCTTGGAGCGCGACAACGAGGCTGCCGGATACTGGGAACAATACTTGCCCAAAGACCGGATCATCAACGGCAACAAGAAAGATAATTTTTGGGAAATGGGCGACACGGGTCCTTGCGGGCCTTGCTCCGAAATTCATATCGACATCCGTCCCGACAGCGAGCGGGCCAAAGTGGACGGGCTGACGCTTGTCAACCAAAGCCACCCGCAAGTGATCGAGATCTGGAACTTGGTGTTCATGCAGTTCAACCGCAAGGCCGACGGTTCGCTCGAAAGCCTGCCCGCCAAAGTGATCGACACGGGAATGGGATTCGAACGCCTGTGCATGGCCATACAAGGCAAATTGTCGAACTACGACACCGATATTTTCCAAACCATCATCCACAAAATCGGGGAAATTTCGGGGTTCCAATACGGCCAAGATACGAAAAAGGACATCGCCATGCGTGTCATTGCCGATCATGTGCGCACCATCGCTTTTTCCATCACCGACGGGCAATTGCCCTCCAATGCGAAGGCTGGATACGTCATCCGCCGCATTCTTCGCCGTGCTGTCCGTTACGGATACACCTTCCTGGGACAGAAAGAGGCTTTCATGTACCGCCTCATCCCCACGCTGATCGAAGTGATGGGCGATGCCTATCCCGAATTGGAAGTTCAAAACATATTGATCGGAAAAGTGATGAAGGAAGAAGAAGATTCCTTCCTCCGCACCTTGGAAACCGGCATACGACTACTGGACAAGCAAATAGAGGAGATCAAGGCTGAAAACAAGTCGGCATTGAGCGGCAATGTGGCTTTCCAGCTTTACGACACCTATGGCTTTCCGCTCGACCTCACAGAATTGATCCTCCGTGAAAACAATTTAACGGTGGACATAGCCGGATTCGATACCGAAATGCAAAAGCAGAAGGAACGGGCCCGGAATGCCGCAGCCGTGGAAACAGGCGACTGGGTGAGCATCCGCGACGGAGAAAGCACGTTCACTGGCTACGATTTGACGGAAAACGAGGCACAAATACTCCGCTACCGCTTGGTGAAACAAAAGAACAAGGAATACTACCAGCTCGTGCTGGACAAAACCCCTTTCTATGCAGAAATGGGAGGACAAGTTGGCGACAGCGGTGTCCTCGTGTCTGCTACGGGTGAGACCATCGAAATTTTCGATACCAAGCGGGAAAACAACTTGCCCGTGCATTTGGTGTCCAAACTCCCGGCCGACCCCACCGAAACGTTCGAGGTGAAAATCGACACCGAACGGCGCACCGCAGCGGAATGCAACCACTCGGCCACGCACTTGCTACACGAAGCCTTGCGCGAAGTGCTGGGAACTCACGTAGAGCAAAAAGGATCGTATGTGTCTTCCGAATTGTTGCGCTTCGACTTCGCCCATTTCCAAAAAATGACGGACGAAGAAATCCGCAACGTGGAAAGATTGGTGAATGCCAAAATCCGCGAAGACTATAAATTGGAAGAAAGCCGCTCTGTGCCCATCTCCCAAGCTAAGGCATTGGGTGCAATGGCCTTGTTCGGCGAAAAATACGGG
>MKRS01000320.1 GCA_001897035.1 Bacteroidales bacterium 45-6 | reverse complement strand
AGCAGTTTTTCCGGAAACAACTCCACCTTTGGTGTAGCGGCTTTTTCTTTTACCGGCATACAAGGCTGTGTTCACGCTCACTACTTTCACTCCGTATAGTTTCTCAACTTCTTCCTTGATCTGTGCTTTGTTGGCATCTGGAACAACGCGGAATGCAAAACGGTTAGGAAACTTTTCGGTCATCGCCGTTTGCTTTTCTGTCAAGATTGGTTTAATGATAATTCCCATTTCTTTACCTCCTTATGCCTTAAAAAGTTTATCAATTTCAGCAACAGAAGATTCCGTAAGCAACAGACCTGCATTATTCAAAATACCATAAGTATTTATATCAGAAGCTGTTACAACGCTAACCTTCTGTAAATTTCGAGCGGACAAATATACGTTTTTATTTTGATCTGGCAAAACCAAAAGTATCTTTTTATCAGCCACTTGCAAGTTTTTTGTCAAAGCAACGAATTCCTTTGTCTTGGGAGTTTCGTAAACGAAGTCTTCCACTACAACGATCTGGTTGTCTTTGGCTTTGTAAGTAAGTGCCGACTTGCGGGCCAAATCACGCATTTTTTTGTTCATCTTGAAGTCGTAGTCTCTTGGCTTGGGGCCAAACACACGGGCTCCACCAACAAGTAGCGGAGAGTTGATGTCGCCGCGACGAGCACCACCTCCACCTTTCTGGCGGATCAACTTGCGTGTACTTCCCGACAATTCGCTTCTTTCTTTCGACTTGTGCGTTCCTTGGCGTTGGTTAGCCTGATAACGCTTCACGTCCAACCAAAGAACGTGGTCGTTTGGTTCGATACCAAAAATTGCATCATTCAATACAACTTTTTTTCCGGTATCTTTCCCGTTTATATCTAATACACTTAGTTCCATTATTTTTCAATTAATACGATTGAACCTTTGCTTCCGGGAACAGAACCTTTGATCAACAAGAGGTTGTGTTCAGCAATAACTTTAATCACTTCAAGGTTTTGAACAGTCACACGTTCGTTACCCATTTGACCACCCATGCGAGTGCCTTTGAACACTTTTGCTGGGTAGGAACATGCTCCGATAGAACCCGGCGCACGCAAACGGTTGTGTTGTCCCAAAGTGGCTTGTCCTACCCCGCCGAAACCGTGGCGTTTGACAACCCCTTGAAAACCTTTACCTTTAGAGGTTCCGACTACGTCCACATATTGAGTGTCACCAAACACGTCAACGGTGAGTACGTCTCCTAATTTCGCATCTTTGAAACCTTTGAACTCGGCCAAGTGTCTCTTAGGTGTTGTCCCTGCTTTTTGAAAGTGACCAGCTAAGGGCTTAGACGTGTGTTTGTCTTTTTTATCGACAAAACCAATCTGAATAGCTTCGTAGCCATCTGTTTCAACAGTTTTTACTTGGGTTACAACACAAGGACCTACTTCGACAACAGTGCATGGAACATTTTTTCCCTCGGCACTGAAAACGGATGTCATTCCGATTTTTTTTCCAATTAATCCTGGCATTTCTTTTAATTTTTGCCTCCTTAAATTTCTCTAAAGAAAATCCATCGAGAGGCGGATTTGTAAATAAAATTAGCTTTCCTTCGGCTTTCGTTGCCGAGAGCCACGCAGGGAGCTATCAAACTTTAATTTCTACTTCTACTCCGCTTGGCAATTCAAGTTTCATCAAGGCATCGAC
>MKRS01000319.1 GCA_001897035.1 Bacteroidales bacterium 45-6 | reverse complement strand
ACTAGTCAGATAACGCATATAGGTATGGTGTACCCTGTCTATACCTACCCGCTTGGCATATTCTTCATTATGCTCGTCAAAGAGGGTGAGCAAGGTTTCTTTAGCTTGCGTTCTACCTATAACGGCATTCTTGATTACTTCGGATGAAACATATCCTGCGGTATCAATACTCTTTTTATAGGCTAACTTCGCCCTCTCTTCCAATTCATCCAAGTGCCTGTTAATGGATTTAAGGTGTTTGTCCTCTTCGGGGTTCTTTCCATGAATAACCGCCCTGCTTTTGTCTACATCCCAGAGTCCGGGTGTTATCTCTTCCCCGGTGGAATACTGGCTGACTTTACCGTCAAGAGTAATACGTCCCATAACCGGACACTTACCGTTTTTCTTTATCTTTTGCCTGTTTACGTAAAACAGGATTCTAAATGTGCTGCGCATAGTATATATCTCCTTTATTATATTTCTTTTATTCTATTCGTGTTATTCTACACTTTTGTTTTTTTACATTTTATCCTTATACTATCTTGTATTCTATTCCTAGACTTTTTTGTATTCCATTTTTAAACTTCCTTGTATTCTATTTTCTTGGAAGGACGATACTTTCTCCCACTCATATCTTTAAGTATAGTAGAGGGTGCACAGTCAATGCTGCACAGAGAGTATTTATCAGCTATATTGGCATGTAGAACGGTAACATCCTTGTCTATCTTTTCATTGGTCACCTTGGCGTAGCGTTGTGTGGTAGTAATATTCTTATGTCCCATTGCCCGGCTGACAGTCTCGATAGGAACACCTTGTGACAGGCAGATCTGGCTGGCGAAAGTATGGCGTGCCATGTGGAATATAATCATTAAAACGGTAACCGGCGAAACAAAGTGAACTAAGCGTAACTCGTTTAATATGAATCAAATTGCTCTAATTTACAGTTTTGCTAAAAAGCAGGATATTGTAAAATACAGCAGTATCTCCGTTACCAATCCGTTACCACGGTAGTTACCGAATCTAAATAGGTAACTCATTACAGATCGGAGAAATACGGTTCGGGTTTGTTTGTTCTGACTCACAATATTTTGCATAACAAAGAGCACTTATATAACCGGTAACTTTGCCATTTGGCAAAGCCCACAAAATTAAAGGTGTTATGAAACAAGAAAAATTAAAGGTGTTGCTTTACCTGAAAAAAAGCAGTTTGGATAAATCAGGCAAAGCTCCCATCATGGGACGTATCACCATTAGTCGATCCATGGCCCAGTTCAGCCTGAAATTATCCTGTACTCCTTCTTTATGGAATCCCCGTGAAAGCAGATTGGACGGTAAAAGCCGTGAAGCGGTTGAGGTTAATCAAAAGATAGAAAAACTTCTGCTTAGTGTTCATTCTGCATTCGACAGCCTCATTGCCCGCAAGAAGCCTTTTGATGCGGAAGTCGTCAAGAATCTCTATCAGGGAAGCATGGGAGGACAAATAACCCTGCTTGCACTCCTTGACAGGTATATGGAAGGGCTACGAGCCCGTATCGGCATCGATGTTGCTCCGACCACTTTGAGCGGTTATGTGTACACCTATCGGTCATTAGGCAAATTCATCAAAAAGAAGTTCAAGACCAAAGATATCGCTTTCGGGCAGTTGAACGAGCTGTTCATCCGGGAGTATCAGGACTTCGTTCTT
>MKRS01000318.1 GCA_001897035.1 Bacteroidales bacterium 45-6 | reverse complement strand
CCTTAAAGACAAGGGATACCTCCTTACGCCCAACCCTACCACCGGTTACCTCACATTGCAGCATTATCCCTCTGCAGCGTCGTTAAAAGGTATCTCTATATTCAACAGTATAGGACAAATGGTATGGAAAAGTGATTATGGTACCACACCGGCTATGACCAATATCCGTATTGATCTGTCCTATATACCACCGGGCATTTATTTCGTGAGGTTATTGTATACTAATAAAATTTTGACCGAGAAGATATTGAAGGTAAACTGACGGACATTGCCAGCGACACAAATAGGGGTGCTCGTTTTCTAAGGTTAAAACGTAATATTAATGAGTGGGCTGATAAATAGCTGCGCCTGCTGGGCTAATTATATATACCCCTAAGTAGAAAACGCCAGTTACAAAAAACAAAACACACTCGCACGTCTCTGCTTCTCCCAACCAAAGGTCGGGAGAAGCAGTCTCTGCAGTTGGTAAATCTGGAGATTGCTTCGCCGCGCATCAGTCCTGATCTTTAAAAAAAGTATGGCGGCTCGCAATACGTGCGAGACTGTTGATAATTTTTTAACTTTCGTGATAATTCAGGTTTACAAATAACCTATTCTCGCCGAAATCCAATGGGTATATTTCATGTTTTGCAGGCACGCCTGTTGGACCAATCTGAAATGCACTGTATAAATAGTATTAAAACCGTGAAAAGTATATATTTGATAAAACTAAGGATTGACTTGTATGAAAAATGGACTGCTTTTTCCCGACTACCTGGTGTTCTTTATTTATTTTGTTGTAGTGGCTTCCTATGGTTATTGGATCTACCGCAAAAAAAAGAAAGCGCAAACCGACACGCATGATTTCTTCCTGGCAGAAGGGTCGCTTACCTGGTGGGCAATAGGTGCTTCACTGATCGCTTCCAATATTTCGGCCGAACAATTTATAGGGATGAGCGGTGATGGTTTTTTTGCAGGCGTGGCAGTAGCGGCCTATGAGTGGATCGCAGCGCTGGCGCTGATCATCATAGCCGTGTGGTTTATGCCGGTATACCTGAAGAACAAGATATACACGATGCCTCAGTTCCTGAAAACCCGGTATAATGAAAGCGTTTCGCTTATCATGGCCGTTTTCTGGCTGTTCCTCTACGTATTCGTAAATCTTACGTCGATCCTTTACCTTGGCGCACTGGCGATAAATGGCCTGCTGGGGGGTGAATATCTCCACGTGACGATGATAGCATTGTCTGTTTTTGCCATTATCATCACCCTGGGAGGAATGAAGGTAATCGGGTATACCGATGTGATCCAGGTATCTGTGCTGATCATCGGGGGGCTGGCAACCACTATACTGGCGCTGAACATAGTAAGCGATAAAGTAGGCATGGGCACCGGCGCTATTGATGGCTTCAAGACATTGCTCAAAGATGCGCCTGATCATTTTCACATGATCTTTAAGAAACCGACACCGGATTCCCCGCAAATAGAAATTGATAAATACCTTATCCTTCCGGGCATCGCGATGTATTTTGTCGGACAGTGGATCGTTAATCTTAATTATTGGGGATGTAACCAGTATATCACGCAACGTGCCCTGGGTGCTAATCTCCAAACAGCGCGTACCGGTATTTTATTCGCAGGATTTATCAAACTGATGATGCCCATTATCGTAATGCTTCCCGGTATT
>MKRS01000317.1 GCA_001897035.1 Bacteroidales bacterium 45-6 | reverse complement strand
AGAAGGCTCAACCAAAAACCGCAAAAGAATCGGTCGTGGAACAGGTTCAGGAAGAGGAGGCACTTCTACAAGAGGTCATAAAGGAGCTAAATCAAGATCTGGTTATTCTAAAAAGATCGGATTCGAAGGAGGGCAGATGCCTATCCAACGCCGTCTTCCAAAGTTTGGCTTCAAGAGCCTGAACAGGATCGAATACAAACCAGTAAACTTGGAAGTGCTGCAACGTTTGGCTGAAGAAAACAGCTTGACTAAAATCGACCTTGAAGTATTGAAGAATGCAGGATTCATTTCTTCAAATGACTTGGTTAAGATTTTAGGAAACGGTGAGTTGACTGCGAAGTTGGACATCGAAGCTCATGCGTTTTCTAAATCGGCTGAAGCTGCCGTTGTTGCAGCAGGTGGTACTATTACAAAATTGAAATGATATGTGTTTAGTTAAAACTGTGCAAAATATATGGAAGATTGAGGATTTGAGAAAACGAATCCTCACCACTTTCTTTTTTGTATTGATCTATCGTTTTGGATCGTTTGTCGTGCTGCCAGGTGTGGATCCGGAGCAATTAGCAACCCTGAAGCAACAAGCCTCGGGCGGCCTTTTGGGCTTGCTTGACATGTTCTCGGGTGGAGCTTTTGCCCATGCTTCCATATTTGCATTGGGGATTATGCCCTACATCTCGGCATCCATCGTGATCCAGTTGTTGGGGATAGCCGTTCCTTATTTCCAAAAGCTGCAACGCGAAGGGGAGAGCGGACGCAACAAGATGAACCAATATACCCGTTACCTGACGGTGGCGATTCTTCTGATGCAAGGTCCAGCCTACCTTATGGGTGCCTTGAATGGTATCCAGCATGGCGGGTTCTGGGACTTTCTGTTGCCCTCGACGATCATCTTGGCCGGTGGTAGTATGTTTGTCCTTTGGTTGGGCGAACGCATCACGGACAAGGGAATCGGTAATGGTATTTCTTTCATTATCATGGTGGGTATCATCGCCCGTTTGCCACATGCTGTGTTCGGTGAATTCATGTCGCGTTTCACGGATGCGGCTGGAGGGTTGGTAGCCTTCTTGCTGGAAATATTGTTCCTGTTGTTGGTGATTTGCGCAGCTATCATGCTGGTGCAAGGATCACGCAAGATTCCGGTGCAATATGCCAAACGTGTGGTAGGAAACAAGCAATACGGAGGAGCACGCCAGTATATTCCCTTGAAGGTGAATGCTGCTAACGTGATGCCGATCATCTTTGCGCAAGCGATCATGTTCATCCCTATCACTATCGCCAATTTCACGGTGAAGAGCGGAGGAGGATTCTGGGCATCTTTGACGGACCACACCACTGTATCTTACAACGTGTTCTTCTCACTGCTGATTATCGTATTTACCTATTTCTATACAGCCATCACCATTAACCCGGTGCAGATGGCCGAAGAACTGAAGAGGAATAACGGTTTTATTCCCGGAATCAAACCCGGTAAAAAAACTGCCGACTACATTGATGATGTGATGTCGCGTATTACGCTGCCTGGATCGTTGTTTTTGGCTGCCGTGGCTATCTTGCCTGCATTCGCAAGTGCCTTCGGCGTAAGTCGTGAGTTTTCTCAATTCTTTGGAGGCACATCGTTGCTGATCCTTGTTGGTGTCGTATTGGATACACTCCAACAGATCGAAAGC
>MKRS01000316.1 GCA_001897035.1 Bacteroidales bacterium 45-6 | reverse complement strand
TTCAACACCAGGCGCTAATTCATCTACATAGTTATCAATTTTGGAAAAGTTAGCTCCTATGCTCCATTCAACATCAGCTTTCCTGATGGCATTAATATTGATGATAGCTTCATGCGCATTGGTGTGAATCTTACCACCGTTGGTTCTGAATTCAGTAGAGCCTGTTGAACCTGGTGACGGTACATCAAATATCTGGTCTTTTACATTCTGACGGGAAAATGTATAATTTACTTCAACCAGGTTATTGAAGAAATTCAAATCAGCACCAATTTCATATGAAGTGGTATTCTGTGGCTTTAAGTTGGGATCATATACCAGGTCACTGGGTATATATGCTTTAATTCCATTGATGGGATACAATATCGGGCTACCACTATAGAATCCGCCACCATATGCCGGCAGTGTGTAGAAATTGCTTCGGTAAGTTCCTGCCTGGCCTACCTGTGCTACAGAAAATCTTAGTTTTCCAAAATTCAGGAATGAACTGTTGTCAAGCCCGTTCAATTCTGTAAATACAAATCCCAATGCGGCTGAAGGATAAAAGAACTTTCTGTTATTGCTTGGCATAGAGGATACAATATCCTGGCGACCGGTAACACTCAGGAATAACATTTGCCTGAAGGATAAAGAAAGATTGGCAAAGTTTCCAAAAGTTCTGAGTTTGGAAGATGTTTCAGTTGCGTCTTTAGTACCGGTATTATCCATATGATTCCATCCTGCAAATGCAAAACTGGAACCATAAGCTGTTAAATACTTGGTATTGGTGTTAACGATCTCATTACCTACTAACAGGTTCAAGCCAAAATCTGAACTAACGTCCCATTTAAAATTACCTGTAAGCAACGAGTTTAATGTAGTATTGGTGTAAGTATATTCTGTAATATCACCGTTGTTATTTGAACCACGCGTTGGGGAGCCAAAACTCCATATATCCTGGTAGTTTGTAGTATAAGCATCTGCGCCGATCTGGTACTTTACATCCAGCTTCATATTGCTTGAAAGATCAGCAGTATAGGTAACATTGGTATTTCCAAAAAAACGATTTGTTTTTTCATTCCAGGTGTTATGCTCCTGACCCCAGTAAGGATTTACAAATGCGCCGCCACGATATCCGACAGGGCTGTATATATTGCCTTCGGCGTGGTTAGGAATGCCTTTAAGATCATAACTTACAGGGGCCGGGTAAACTGTTGCGATAATACCATCATTTGCTGAAGGAGCTTTATCAATATCTGAATTGATAAAATTACCACTAAAAGAGGCTTTAAAGTGTTCTGATAATTTTGTTTCGCCTGCTATTTTAGCATTATACCTGTTCATGCCGGTATGCGGAACAATTCCTTTCTGATTGGTACTGCCTAAAGCTACTGCATACGAACCCCTGTCGGTTGCATTCAATATACTTATGGAATTATTGAAAATTGTACCAATGTCAAAGAAATCGCGGACATTATTATATACTGCAGGGGTTACCCAAGGATTAAGGCCGGCCAATGCACGCTGGGGCACATAATATTGACCCGGGTGCATACCATCAGCATTAGTATACTGGTTAGTTGTATCCCCTCCATAAAGCGTACTCTTGGGTAAGTCAACTACCTTTGGGCCATAAGAGGTTGATGCATTCGGATTAAACGCTCCGTTAGCACCCTGTGCATATGTAGTTTGCAA
>MKRS01000315.1 GCA_001897035.1 Bacteroidales bacterium 45-6 | reverse complement strand
CTTTATATTTTTATAAAAGCGAAATCCCTGTTAACTCAAATGCGGTTTCAGAAAAACTGTTATTATATATTACCCAATAATAAATCTCCGGTTTTATAAAGTAAAATCAATGCTCCTTCGTCTTCAGTATCATGTTGATTGATCAAAAGAAAATTGCAATAATCGGCGGTGGTCCCGGTGGACTTACGCTTGCAAAGCTTTTACAAATAAAGGGCGCGGAAGTAAAATTGTATGAACGTGATGAAAGTAAAAATGTGAGGGTACAGGGCACTACGCTCGACCTCCATGAAGAATCAGGTCTTGAAGCACTAAGGCGTGCCGGGCTGATTGATGCTTTTTATGCGAATTACCGTCCCAATGCCGGACGCCTGCGCATTACAGATAAGCATGCTGTTATTCATTTAGACGATCATGCTGCTGAGAATGCTTATGCAGAGAACCGTCCTGAAATTGACCGGGCGCCGCTGCGGCATATTTTACTTGAATCATTACGGCCCGGCACTGTTGTATGGAACAGTTATTTTGTTTCTATGGAAAAGCAGGATAAAGGCTGGATATTACATTTCAAAAATGGTACATCTGCTTATGCAGATATAATCGTTGCTGCTGATGGCGCTAACTCAAAAGTTCGTTCATACATCACCGGTATTAAGCCTGTATATTCAGGCGTAACCATTGTGGAGGGTAATGTATATGATGCAGAAATAAATGCACCGGAACTTTTTAAGCTTGTGAAAGGCGGAAAACTTTTTGCTTTTGGTGATGAGCAATCTTTGATTTTAAGCGCCAAGGGTGACGGTAGTTTATCATTTTGTACGGGCTGTAAAGTAAGGGAGAATTGGGTGCAGCAAACCGGTATTGATTTTAACGATAAGCAGCAGGTATTCACCTGGTTTAAAACCGCATTTGGCACATGGAATGATATTTGGCAGGGATTATTTAATGGCGATGACATTTGGTTTATACCGCGCCCACAATATCATTTTCCTTTAAATCAGCAATGGGCTGCTTTGCCTGATGTAACAATGCTTGGCGATGCGGCGCATCGCATGCCGCCGTATGCCGGTGAAGGTGTAAACCAGGCCATGCAGGATGCATATGAATTGGCAGATAGTTTAACAGGATATCAATTTGCAAATACACAGCAGGCCATTGCATATTATGAAAGCAATATGCTGAAAAGAACTTCGGAAGTAACTGCTTTTACATTGCATAATACTGAAATGCTTCATGCTGAAGATCCGATAAACAGGATGCTTGAAATAATGGGTGGTTGATATTGTCTGATAATAGCATTCATTCAACATTATTTTGGCTTATCAGTGTGTACTACAAAGTCTGTTTACCTGTTGAACATTGTAGATTCGCGCTCTATTATTTTCCCGTTAACATTCACTATCATTGGAATGTGATGTTTGTTTTTTATTCGTCTTATCGCCAGCTCAACACTGATATTTGCCATTTCTTCACAAGGTTGAAGATAGCTGGTAAGCGGATATTTTAAGTATTGGGAATACTTCATATTATCATAACCGCAGATAAGGCAGTCTGAAGTGATCTTTATATTTGCTTTTTCTAATGAAGAGAGTAAGATCGCGGCAGTAGAATCATTGGCGCAAATAATCCCGGTTTTGCCAGGCACGATCTTTATTGTTTTTATAAAATTAAGGT
>MKRS01000314.1 GCA_001897035.1 Bacteroidales bacterium 45-6 | reverse complement strand
ACTTAACATCAACAATATGCGTGATATTGATAACGTTGTTAAATCGGGAAAAATCACGATTGCCGCCAGATTGGGCTATGCCAAAGCCCGTTGCTACCATGCTTTTATGACCTTGCTGGGAATCGGATGCTTTGTCACTTACTCAGTCCTTTATTCGAATCATTGGTACCAATTTCTGTACCTATCGACTTCTGTTCTGTTCATTAAAATCTTAATTACCATATTTCGGACGGAAGAAAAGCATCTGCTCGACCCTTTTTTGAAAAAGACCTCCATAGCCGCCCTGATTTTGTCGGTGGTTTTTGCCATGTTGAGTAATTGGTGATTTTGACAAGAAACCAAAGTTTTCAGGAGAAAAGATTCAGATAAACTAAACAAGCCAAACGAAAATGATTCAGAATAAAGCCCTTCTCATTATTGATGTCCAGAACGATTATTTCGAAGGAGGAAAAGCCGAACTGGTAGGCTCCGAAGCTGCTGTTAGAAACGTGGGACGAATACTCGGGAGATTCAGGAAAGACAATTTACCGGTGGTACACATCCAGCATCTTTCGGTACGACCGGATGCTTCGTTTTTCTTGCCGGGTAGTCAGGGAGTGGAAATACACGAAGCGGTGAAGCCTCTTGACAGAGAGCAGGTCGTGGTGAAGCATTATCCGAACAGTTTCGGGGAAACGGAACTCTTGGATTACCTGAAATCCAAAGGGATCACAGACTTGGCTATCACCGGAATGATGACTCACATGTGCGTGGATGCCACCGCGAGGGCAGCAAAAGACTTCGGGTTTAACTGTGTCGTTGTTGGGGATGCTTGCGCTACGAAAGACCTTACCGTGAACGGTGAAAAGGTGAAAGCACATGAAGTTCAGACAGCATTTCTTGCTGCATTGAGCTATTTTTATGCTGAAGTGACGACGACCGACAAGTATTTGGGCGAAGCGTTATAGCTGCATCCTTTCGATGAATGTATCTGGCGGGCTGTTGAACCGCTTTTTACATGATTCATCCTTTGTCTTTTGCACACAAGCTGCCTATAAATCCACCGAAAAGCAATCCTGCTACACAATTGACCCAGCATTCGGACGATAGGGGATAGGTTCCCCAGTAACACCCAACATGATACCAGTGGAGATAGCCCAGCGTGAGGCCCAAGATCATGCCGAGGGTGGCATATTTGTTGTTGGAGATGAAAAGAGTAAAATTTCCCATAGGTCATTTTTTTAAAAATTCTATCTTTTTGTTTTAATCAAACGGTCGCGAATCATTTCGAGATTGGAGGAGGGTACCAACCCCATGGCTCTCTGATTTTCTCTCCCGTCTTTGAACGTGAGCAAGAGCGGCGTGAGGGAGATGTTGTATTTGTGGATGAGGCTGTCGCTTTCATCCACATGCACTTGGTAGAAGCGCACGGTCGATTGAGCCTCGCTTCTGAGCTTTGCAAGGCGGGATTGCATGTTGGCCGATAAGTTGGATCCGGGAGTGTAGAACAACACCATGGTCAAGCCTTTGCTTATACTGTCGTCCAGATTCGCAGATGTTACTTCCGGGAGAATCTCGGAAGCTGTGGTTGCCTGTTTGTCGATGATTTTGTGTTCCACAAAGTAACAGAACAAGGCAAGCAGGATGAGTGCTGAAGTAAAATGCTGAGGTTTGAGGCGGATAGGATTCATTGCATTTTTTTGATTGAAAATGACGAGAACTGCACCGGTGGACAATGTTCAGGGAACATGATTCGGTGCAGCCTCCATCATTAACGAGTAAATATATGAAAAAGAAATCTTTAGGGACAAAGGATGCGGGGGGACCCTCTCGACGTATTAGCGCCCCGTCACCTGCAAGTATTCAAAACACTTGTTCTGATAGGCTGCATACGACTCTACGTATTTGTCCTTGCTTTTCTGGAGAAGAGATTGTGCATCGAGCAAATCACTCATTTTCAGAATTCCAGACTTGTATTGGTCGCTATTGATCCTGAAATTCTCAGTTGCTTGCTCGATAGACTCTTTCGCGATTAGAATCTGCTTGTAGGCATTGTCGAGTTCGTTGCGCACATTCTGCATTTGTATCAGCAATTGCTCTTGCCCATCCGCTCTTGCATTTATCGCAATCTGCTCTTCTATTTTTTGCTTTTTGATGGCGTGCGATCCTCCCCACCAGCCCGAAATGGGTATGCTCACCGACACGAATCCAATGGCGTTTCCTTCCCATTTGTCCATTAGGTTGCTTTGCGAATAGCTGGCACCTATCGCCACGGTGGGCAGGTAGTCGCCTTGCTTCATCTTGGTTTGCAGCTTGGCGGCATCCACGTTCTTGTCCAGCAGGTCTTTTTCTGCGCGGGCATTCAGGGCTTCGCGATGATTCGCATACAAGGTTTGGGGTTGTTGCGGATCCTGCATCGATTGGGTTTCGATCTCGAAGTTGGCACCGTTTTCACTGTCCACCCCCATCAGTTGGGCAAGCGACATTTTGGCTACCTGGATGTGGCTGTCAATAGTGAGGCGTGAACTCTCCAGCTCGTTTATCTTCAGTTTCACCTGCAACACCTCGTTCATGGTGGCCAGTCCCGCCTTTTGGGAGACTTCGGCATCTTTCTTCAAGGTGTATAGCTGTTCTTCCAGGGCATTGATGGTACGTATTTTTTCATGCAGCGCCACGATGTTCCAATAGAGGCCATCGGTTTGCAGCAGCACTTGGTTTTCGCTCAGCCGCACTTTCTGCTGGTTGACTTCCTCCCCCAATTTGGCCAATTTGTTTCCGTTGATGATCTTTCCTCCAGCATACAAGGGTTGCGTCAGGGTGATCGATCCCATCGCTCCCTTTTTCAGGAAGCTGTATGGCATGGACGGCACCGCAAGCGTGGCATCACCCATCGGGAGACTGAATTCGGGTGTAGTGCCCGAAAGCAAGCCTTTGTTGGCCATGAAGCCAAGGCCGGATGCACTCAGGGATGGGAAGAAATTGGTATAGGCCTCCTTCTTCGTTTCCCCAGATGCTTGCACTTGCAGATGAGCATTGATCACTTGGCGGTTGTTTTTCAATGCCAGTTGTTTGCACGATTCGAGGCTGTATTTGTTTTGGGCAGGCAGCGCAATGCTTGCTGCCAAGCCCAAGATACATAGGATAATCTGCTTTCTTTCCATACGATTAATTTTTGTTAGGTTTTGCTTTGTCCTGACCGCGATAGACGAGCCAGTAAACCACGGGCAAAGCAGTGAGGATGAATACCATGGTGACTACTGACCCAAATGAGATGACGGTTCCCATGGGACACCACAGCGGACTTTTGCTGATAATCATCGGGATAACGCCGATTGAAGCGGCGGCCGTGGTAAGGAAAATGGGTCGCATCCTTCGGCGGCCAGCTTCTTTGGCTGCGTCATACACGGTTTTCCCTTCGTGGCGTAGTTCTTTGATGTAGTCGAACATGATGATGCCGTTGCGGACAATGATCCCGATCAAGCTCACGATGCCCAGCACTGCCGTCATACTGAAATTCAGGTGCATGATTTTCAGCCCAAGTGCGGCACCGAAGAAGCAAAGCAAGGTGGAACCCATGATGAGTACCGACAAGCGGATGCTCCTGAAGTGGAATATCAGGATGAAGAAGATGATGACCACCGAAATGATTAATCCAAAAAGAATTTGAGGCAACGTCTCGTCGTCGCTTTCTCTTACCCCGCCATAGGTGATCCGGATTCCTTTCTCGGTCGATTTCTCCTTGTACTGGTCAACAATTTTTTCCACTTTCTTTTGCACCAAATTGGCCAGTTCACCCCGTTTGAGATCCATCATCACGGTGACCGTTCGCACTCCGTTTCGCCTCACGATTTGCCCCTCGTTCCAGTCGGGCGACACTTTTGCTATCTGCCGCAAAGGCACTGCCGGAGACATGAGTCCCGAAACGTATTCGTTTTCGATGTCGTCCAAATTCGGGTATTTGTGATCCCACTGCGATTTGAGAACCAATGGCACAGAATAGTCTTTTTCCCAGATATTTCCGATATTGAACCCCCCAAACCGTGAAGCGATTCCGAGACCCACCAGCATGTCATTGACGCCCAGGCGGCTGGCTTCCACTTGATCCACATAGATGGACGCTCCAGGAAGCGGCTCTTCGAAGTTAGTCCAGATTCGTTGAGGTTCGCTTAGCTTATTGAATTCGGCAATGAGTTTGTTCGCTTCATGTTTGAGCACGTTGATGCTGTCTCCGGAGATGCGTACTTCAATTTCCGATTGCACGTTTTGATAATCCAATTGCTTGAATTTGACGTATGCGCCGGGATAGTGATGGGCATATTTATCGGAGTATTCCTCCAGCATGTCTTCGGTGTCGCTGCTCGACGAGGTGTTGACAATAAACTGGGCGAAATTTTTCCCACCTATCTTCGGGGCATACGACGTCTGGAACCGGGGCGAACCCAAGCCCATGAAATTGGTGACGGAGACAACGCGCTTGTCTTTTCTCAATGTGTGTTCCAAGTCTTCGGCCACAACCCTTGTCTCGTCCAATGAACTTCCGTTTGGCAGGTAGATCTCCACTGCAAACTGGTTGCGCTCGGCAATAGGCATCAAGCGTTGCGGAACTTGGGCGAACATATAGAAGCCGATGACTATCGATGCCAAAGTGATGGCGATACTTGTTTTTGGATAGTCAAACACCTTGTCAAGTAGCCAGTTGTACCCTTCCTGAAGCCTGTCGAGAACTGTCTTTTTCTTCGGCTTGTCGTCATCGTCGGATTTGGCTATCCCTTTTCGGATGAAGTGGTATTGAAAGAATGGGATCACCATGACTGCTACAGCCAGTGATACCCCGAGGGTAATCAGTATAGTCCAAGGAAATGAGCGGAGAAAGTCGAGAAACTGTCCTCTCATTGTCACTAAAAAGGGAAAGAAGGTGACGCTGATGGCCAATGTGGCCGACAGGATGGCCTTGAAATATTCTTTTGTGCTTGCCACGGAGGCTTCCAGACGGGGTACTCCATGATCGAGCTTTTCCAAGTAGCTGTCCACGATCACGATAGAGTTGTCCACAATCATCCCCAGCACCACGATCAGCGCGGCTAATGTCACGGTGTTCAGCTCGATGCCGAAGGCAAACATCAATGCCAGCGAGATAAAAATGGAGATTGGGATGGACGAAGCTGCCACGCCTGCCACGCGCAATGGAAGTAGCAGCACGATCACCAGCAGCACCGAAACGATGGCTATCATCAATTCTCTCAGGAAAGAGAAAATGGAGTCTCCCACCACTTGTGGCTGGTCGGCAATCCGGTAGATGTTTACGTCTTTGGGCAAGGTTTGCTGGTATTCTTTCAGTACCTTTTCCACTTGCTTGCCATATTCCACGATGTTGTAACCCGAACGCATCTCTGCCGAAAGCACCAGACATTTCTTGCCGTTGTTGGTGATGTAGCTGTCGGGTCTGGGGTATTCGCGCACCACTTTGGCAATGTCTTTTAGCCGGATGTTGTTTCCCCTTGCGTCGGAATAGACGATTAGATCTTCTATTTCCTTTTCGGAATTGTGGGTCGATTCCACGTGGATAGGCACGTTCAGCTGTTCGTTGTCCACTTTTCCGGCCGGCACCGCCATCCCCTTTGACGAGAGCGTGTTGTAGAGGCTTAGGAGGTTGATGCCGTAAGTCGCCATTTTCTCCTTTTCCACGTAGATGCTCAATTGTTCCTTCTGCAAGCCGTAGTGGCGCAGGTTAGATACCGATTCGATTCGGCGCAAACGATCTTCCAGGTTTTCGAGGTAGGTCTGAAGCTGCCTGTAGGTCTTGCTCCCCGACTCGAGAGTGATGAGCAAGGCCGAGGTATCGCCGAAATCGTCGTTGGTAATCAAACCCAGGACACCCGGAGGCAGCTGCTGTTTGAAGAGGTTAAGTCCGTGCTTAATCTTCGACCAGACTTCGTCGCGGTTGTTGACGTCATCGTTCAGTTCCACAAACACATAGACCATGCCGTCCCGTGATTCGGAATAAGTTTTCGCTTTTTTTATCTCCTTATAAGTGAACAGGAATCTTTCCAAAGGTTTGGCCAATTGCTCTTCCACTTGGGACGAATTGGCACCCGGATAAACACCGATCACCAGTCCTTGTCTGATGGTGAACGTAGGAAATTCCTGCTTGGGCATGGCGTTCAGGGAGTATATCCCGAATATCACCAAGGCTGATACGATCAGCAACACAATCTGCTTGTAACGGATGCACCATTCTATAATATTGCTCTTCTTTTCCATAATTCTTGTTTTAGATGGCTTTTACGGGAATTCCCACGCTCAGGTTTTGGTATCCTTCAATAATTACCACGTCTCCTTCTCCCAAGCCCGATTGAATCAGAACCCCGTTGCCCACTAACTTGCCCGTTGTTACCTCTTTGGTGATTGCTTTACCTGATTTATCGACTGTCCAGATGAAATTCTGTCCCGAAGAGGCTACCTGCACGGCTTTTAGGGGCACCACGATTCCGTTCGACTTGTCCATGCCCGGCAAGTAGGCCTTGCAGACCATGCCTGGCATTATCTGTTTCCCTCCGTTTTCTATTTTCACTTTCACGTCGTAGGTGTGCGACACAGGATCCGCCATCACCCCTTTTTCAATGATCGTACCTTTGTATTCTGAATTGCCCAATGCCGAGATTTTCACCATGCAGCTGGCCTGCAGTTTCACCGTCGCTATGTCGTTTTCAGGAACAGGAACTTTCACTTTCACCGATGTGATATTCATCAAGCTCACGATGGGTGAGCCGGGCATCACGTTTGCGCCTGGTTCGGCGTATCGTTTGCCCACAACACCCGAATGAGGAGCGTAGAGGTTGCAATCGTTCAGATTCTTTTTGGCGATTCGCTCGTTGGCTTGCGCCTGTTCCAGGTTGGTTTGTGCTTCTATAAATTTGATTTCAGGCAAGCTGTTTGACTTGTGCAAAGTCGAAAGCCGGTCGAAGGCGTCTTTGGCACGGGCCAAAGTGGCCTTTGCCGCATCATAAACATTTTGAAGGGTAGCTGGATTGATGCGTGCCACCAATTGTCCCTTTTGGATGTTTTGACCTTCCTGCACGTAGATCTGCTCCACATTGCCATTGATCTGGAAACTCAGATCTACCGTATTTTCGCTTTCCACGGTGCCCACGTATTCCCGTCGGCCGTCTCCCGAAACATTTGAAGCCACCCAGGTCTTCACGTTTACGGGCGACTCGACGGGAGTTTCTTTGCTCGTTTTGCTGCAAGACACCACAGCGCCAGCCAGGGACAAAACAATGCCTGCTGCCATTATTAATTGCTTTTTGCTCTTCTTCATAATTTACTGCATTTTTTTGATAAACATGATTCTCTGTGCAAAGGTCATGGCTTTGGCTGGAACATTTGAAGCCTATTTTCCTTCAAAAGAGTCACAAAAGTCGCTTTGTGGGTTTTTTATGTAGGTATATGGCGAAATCGATATTATATTTGTAGCAAAAATGGATTAAAGTACTATTTCGATGGATAAGTTAGGTGTTAGTTTTACGACCATTTCGATTGATAATATTCCCGGCGAAAAGCCCGAGATGGCGATCAAGAACCTGATCGTTTCGCGGAGCAAAGAGGAGGACTTTCCTGAAATGCCATTTTCCCATCCTCATATAGTGGATGGTGCAGCTTTTATAATTTGCACTAAGGGCGAGGGGCGGATCAGTCTGAATCTGAAGGAGTATGTCCTTAAAGAAAGAACCGTGATGTGCATCCTTCCGGGATTTATTATCGAGTCGCATTTCGCCAACGTGGATTTTTCTATCGAATACCTCTTCTTTTCGTTGGACTTTTATTCGGAACTTAGGATGTTTCCAAGTCCCGAATTGCCTTACATTATCGAGCAAAATCCCTGCATGGAGCTCGATGAAGCCAAGTTTTCCATCTTGCTTGATTATTATGCGCTGATAATTAAGCGTTACCCTGAGAAACAATTGGCTATGCACGACAAAATCATCCGCAATTTGTTGAGGGCGCTGTTGTATGAAGCCATCTCATTGTACGACAATTTACCCACTGGAAAGAGTACAAATCACAGCAGAAACGATGAAATCAGCTTGCAATTCAGTCAATTACTTTCTCAAAACTATTTGAAAGAAAGGGAAGTGACATTTTATGCCAACAGACTGTTTATCACGCCCAAGCATCTTTCGAAGGTGGTGAAAAAAGTTCTTGGGCGCAAGCCATTAGACCTTATTAATGAAATGGTTATGCTCCACATCCAGGCTTTGCTCAAATCCTCCAATCTGACAATTGCGCAGATTGCGGAAGAGTTGCATTTTTCAAGCCCTTCGTTTTTGGGACGTTTTTTCAAGAAATACAAAGGAATGACTCCGATGGAATACCGCAATGGGGAATGACCCTTTTCCCAAGCTTGCATCGGGCGGAGATGTCTATTGGTGAAGCCTCCGGCGAATGTTTGGGGCAGAATAAAATTTTTTATCTTCGCAATTCAAATGAGCAAAAGGAATAATCGCGGGGCTTGTAAAAAGGTATTCAGTGTATTCCAATAGGTTGTTTTTCAGTCGTATGATTGTTTTGTAAATTGGAAAATTTAGGGAAAGTCCACAAGTGCTTAGCTGCTTCCTGCCGAAGGGGTTGCTGTGTTTTATCTCATTTATTCTATTAATAAATCTTTTCAAAATATAAATTCGAAAAAAATGATGGGCGCTACAATTAAATCAATCGGAATCTATCGTCCCGAACTAGAAGTCACAAATGCTTTTTTTGAAGCATATTTAGAAACCTCTGACGAGTGGATTCGCGAGAGAACGGGCATTGAAAGGCGTTATTTCTCTTCGGAAGACGAATATACCAGCGACTTGTGCGTGAAGGCCGTGGAGGCATTGAAGAAGAATCACCACACAAGCGTGGACGATGTCGATTTTGTCATTGTGGCCACCAGCACGCCCGATCAGATATTGCCCAATGTGGCCAGCCGGGTGCAGGCAAGGCTGGGCATCTCGAATGCAGGATGTATAGACTTGTCGGCAGCTTGCGGAGGGTTTGTATATGGTCTCATATTGGCGAAAGGGCTGATTGCGGCCCAGACTCACCGCAGGATATTGGTGATCGGTGCCGAAACATTGTCAAAGGCCATCGACCTGTCGGACAGAAACTCCTGTATCTTGTTTGGAGATGGGGCGGGAGCGGTGATTGTGGAAGCCAGTTCCGATAATCATGTTTTTGAACCGCTCACCGATACGGATGGAAGCCTTGGCAAAGAGCTGTTCATCTCCCATCTATCGCAAACGGTTGATGGTGAGCCTATTCTGGGTGACGGTAAGATGCACCAGAATGGAAGGGCGGTGTTCAGATGGGCTGTTTCTACCTTGGTGAAAAATATCCCGGTTCTGCTCGAAAAGAATAAGATGACCTTAGAACAGGTTGATTACCTGATTCCTCATAGTGCCAATATCCGCATTTTGGAGGCCGTGTGCAAGAACTTGGATTTCCCAATGGAAAGATGTATGGAGAGTGTCCGAAGCTACGGCAACACCTCGGCAGCATCGATTCCTATTGCATGGTACAATGGTTTGGCTTCCGGAAAAATCAAACAGAACGACCAGCTTCTGCTTATCGGTTTCGGCGGAGGACTCACCTGCGCTGGCATTTGCTTGGAAAACAAGATTGTACTCGGTGAAGCCGATTAAGATTTGTGACCTAAATAATAACAAAAGGCATTCCGCAAGGAATGCCTTTTGTTATTATAATAAAGGATATTGGTTGTGTCGATCAATTCTTCTCGATGTAGTCCACGATCCAGTCACCGACTTCGGAGGTGGAATATGCCTTGCCGCCCGAAGCGATGTCTTCTGTCACCACGCCAGCTTCCATAGAGGCATCCACTGCTTTGCGGATGAAACCTCCTTCGTCCATCAAGGCGAAAGCATATTCAAACATCATGGCTGCCGAAAGGATCGTGGCCAACGGGTTGGCGATGTTTTTGCCTTTGGCTTGCGGATATGAGCCGTGGATGGGTTCGAACACCGAAGTATGCACGCCTATCGAAGCCGAGGGAAGCATTCCCATGGAACCCGTGATGACCGATGCCTCGTCTGTGAGGATGTCCCCGAATAGGTTTTCAGTCACCAGCACATCGAAACGTTTTGGCCATTGGATAAGCTGCATGGCTGCATTGTCCACAAACATGTATTCTGTTTCCACATCGGGATATTCTTTTTCGATTTCCTGCGCAATTTGTCTCCAAAGGCGGGATGTCGCGATCACGTTGGCTTTGTCCACCACGGTCACTTTTTTGCGGCGCAGACGAGCATATTTGTATGCCAAATGCAGGATGCGTTCTACTTCCTCGCGTGTATAGACACAAGTGTCGTAAGCTGTGTTTCCGTCTTCGCTGCGCCCTTGTGGGCGGCCAAAGTACATTCCGCCAGTCAATTCACGGATGCACATAAAATCGGCCCCTTCCACCAAATCGGCCCGAAGAGGTGATTTGTGGATCAAGGACGGAAAAGTAGTCACCGGACGCAAATTGCCGTATAGTTCCAACTTCTTACGCATCGCCAAAAGGCCTTGTTCGGGACGAACTTTGGCATTGGGGTTGTTGTCGAACTTCGGGTCGCCGATGGCTCCGAAAAGCACTGCGTCGGATGCCATACACAGTTCGTGCGTTGCGTCCGGATAAGGATTT
>MKRS01000313.1 GCA_001897035.1 Bacteroidales bacterium 45-6 | reverse complement strand
TAGAAGTGTGGTTTGCTCGTGCCCAGAATGTCTTCGTAATCCGTAACCAGTCGATGCAGGTAGATGGCTGTGCTGTCGGGCTTGTTAAGGAACGAGGCCATCTTGTATTTGTAGTAGAGTTCCACAAAACCACCCTCCACCGGACTTTTAGGCATGCTGTCCTTGTATTGCTTTTTAAAATCAAGTGCCTCGAAGCATTTGCCTTCATTTAAGAGGTTGACAAGTTCCTGCCCGTAGTTCCTTTGTGCAAAGAGGTGGGATGAGGCAAGAATTAAAAATGGGAGGAATAGGTATTTTCGTGTTTTCATAACATTATTAGAAATGAAATCAAGTGGAAGAAATGTGCCTTCCCACCACTTGATTTTGATATAATTTAAAAATTGATATGTCCACCAATTCCACCACCCCCGTTGCCAATAGTTCCAGAAATTCCCCACTTACTACCACTATACCCCCCCGAAATACCTCCGCTACTTATACCGATGTTAATGGGCGACTTAGTTGGAACTGGAGTTATTTTTATAGTAGGAGTCGGTGTTGGGTCAGCTCCACCAAACAGCAAGGATGCCTCTGAATCAGACAGTCGATCAAAGGAATCAAGCGAAATTTTTTTTAATTTTTTCATTGTGTTTTAATTTCTTTAATTAGTAAATAAATAATAACTATCACTTGTCATTTTTTAGTTGAAACCACCTCCTTTCTTTTTTACAGGTTTCCCATTTCCTTCTATTCGCATATTTTGAAAATCAAACAACACTTTCGAACCTAACCGGCGAAAAAAATAAATGCCAACCATACCGGTAGGTGCCTTGGAGTAATTGGCTTTATGAATCTGAACATCATTAGGACAACGGTGTAAAATTTTATTATTAAAATATATCTTCTCTTTTTGAGCCAGTAATTCATAGGGAATATTGCGATAGACACCTGTGACCATAGCGTAATTTAGAGGCGGCTTTTGAGCGAGTGTATCTATCTGGATCAAACCTTTATGTTTTTCATAAAAAGCGCTGTCTATATCTATAAAACATAATGCACCGGTATCGACAATTCCTGAATAATTCAAATTGTTAATGCTTAACTGCGTATTCAGCCATAGCCCATTGTTATATATATTGGGTATTGTTTTTTTCAAGCTATGCCTCTGAGGGAATATAAGCGACTTGTTCTTCCAATCGAATTTAAACTGCCCAATCAGGCGCATTGTGGGTAATCCGAGGATAACCTGCATTTTATTAAATGCATCCTCTACTTTTGCTCTTTTTTCAGGCGTATTGTTCAACAAGTCTATATCCGTCGGGGTGAAACCATCTAAAAGCACCATTACAGGAATACTATACAACTTGACATTTCCAAGTTCAACAGAATCAATAACTCCTTCGATGGCCCTGACATTTTTACCATTCATGGCTTGCATGCTGTCTTGAGAAGGTTTAAACTTAACCCCGATACTATCAGCGAGTATTTTATCAATAACGAAATAATAAGTAACGCCGGTATCGTATCGAACCATGTTCTCACTGTATTTCCATTATATTTGGCATCAAAAAAAATAAAAGGACTGCCGTTGTAGAGCCGGATATGTTTGTTTTTGTCGGCATTGTTTCTAACTATCTTGATGCGAGGTTCATTCTTGTCCTTTTCGACGAATATCTTTTTGATCCTTTCGGTTTCTT
>MKRS01000312.1 GCA_001897035.1 Bacteroidales bacterium 45-6 | reverse complement strand
CAAGAGATAGAGTCGCAACATGGAAAATAATTTCGGGATGAATTTCACTGCCATCGATTTCGAAACGGCGCAAGGGGCTGGCCACAGCATTTGCCAGATTGGGCTGGTGCAAGTGGAAAATGGGGAGATTGTGTCCACGATGAACCAGTTGATCCAGCCTCCGGGGAACTATTATTCCTATTACAACATCAAGGTGCATGGCATTACGCCCGATATGACGCGGGACTCACCCACATTTGACGATGTGTGGGGGGCAGCTGAAGCCTTATATACAGGATCAAAGGGTGGTCGCACACAATGCTTCGTTCGACGTCTCGTGCCTGAAACATACGCTTGCATATTACGATTTGGCGGTGCCGCGTTTCGAACAAGAGTGTACTTATCGGATTTTTAAGAAAAAGCTATCTGTGCTTTGTGATTTCTACAAGATTCCCTTGCATCACCACGATGCCCTGAGTGACGCCATGGCCTGCGCCAGGTTATATCTCATTCATCTGGAACAAAACAAGACATTATTCTTAGACAATAAATTATGAAAATCGCCTTGCTGGTCATCGGCAAAACGGATAAGACCTATTTTGTGGATGCGATCAAAGAGTATGCCGACAGGCTGCAACATTATGTTCCGTTTGAATTGATCGTGATTCCCGACTTGAAAAATGCGAAGAACATTCCCGAACAGCAGCAGAAAGAGAAGGAAGGGGACTTGATCCTGAAAAACATCCAGTTGGGAGATGAACTGGTGCTGCTGGACGAACGGGGAAAAGAATTCACCTCCCTGAAGTTTGCCGACTACATGGCCCGGAAAATGCAGACCGTTTCCAAGCGCCTTGTGTTTGTGATCGGTGGCCCCTATGGCTTTTCGGAAGAGGTGTATAAAAAAGCGAAAGAGTCGGTGACCCTTTCGCGTATGACTTTTTCCCACCAGATGGTGAGGCTTGTTTTTGTGGAGCAGCTCTACCGCGCGATGACGATCCTACGGGGAGAACCTTATCATCACGAATAAGATCATAATAGGAAGTCGATCACCAAGTATGCCCCGGCAGCCAAAAGCCCGCTCACGGGAATGGTTAGTATCCATGCCCAAAGCAAATCTTTGGTGACTCCCCAGCGCACTGCCGACAATCTTTTTATGGATCCAACTCCAATAATACTTCCTGTAATCACATGTGTCGTACTAACCGGGACGTGAAGTATTTCGGTGATAAACAAGGTGATGTAGCTTGCCGTTTGCGCACAAAAACCTTCGATGGGTGTGATCTTGGTGATCCGGTTTCCCATCGTTTTCATGATTTTCCATCCTCCGCAAGCCGTTCCAATGGCAATTGCCGTGAAGCAGGCGATAGGCACCCAGTCGTGCATTTCCTTCATGGAGGTCATTCTCAGCAAGGGATGTACGTCGGGATTCTTGTGTGTATAGGCGATCAGTGCTGCGGCGATGATACCCATCACTTTTTGCGAATCGTTCAGCCCATGGCCGATGCTCAGCAGGGCAGAAGAGATGAGCTGGAGTTTTTTGAACCAACGTTCCATCTTTCCCGGTTTCGATTTTCGCACAATGTACAATGTAATCAGGGTGATGATATTTCCCCCTATCATGCCCAGCACGGGAGCGAAGACGATGAACAAGACGATAATTCCGATCACGAAATTGCCGCCCATCACCTTGGTCTGGTC
>MKRS01000311.1 GCA_001897035.1 Bacteroidales bacterium 45-6 | reverse complement strand
ATTTACTTAAATTTTCCGAGAAGCATTTTTTAGGCTTGCAAGGATGCTCTCCCATTTCACGAAGAGATCTTCCATCGATGGCAGCACAATGTCGGCCCCAGCGTCGTAGAGCACTTGCTCGTCGATAGGCCCGGTGTTGATGGCGATGCAGAAGATTCCGGCATCAGATGCGGACTGCACACCCATAGGCGCATTTTCAACGACTACCGCTTGGTTGGTTTCAAGCCTTCCGCCCCGGGTCAGTCCTTTGAGGTAAGGCTCG
This sequence comes from Bacteroidales bacterium 45-6, assembly GCA_001897035.1. Classification (GTDB taxonomy): domain Bacteria; phylum Bacteroidota; class Bacteroidia; order Bacteroidales; family Dysgonomonadaceae; genus UBA1309. Next base: position 1,415 of record MKRS01000311.1, on the reverse strand, counting down.
GGGTTTGGTTTTCCGTTTTTCACATCGAATGCCGTGACCATCTTTTCGCGCACGAAGATTCCCGGAAAATTTTCTTCGAGTTTTCCCAACAGGGAGTGTTGCCCCGAACCGGTCACAAGAATGGTGTCTAATCCATTGCTTTTCACCTGATGAAGCATTTCTCGGGCAAAAGGGATTGTCTCGCCTTGGTTGTACTGGGTGAACAGTTCTGTTTTCCGTGCATAAATCACTTTGATTTCCTCTTCGGTGGCATCCCGCCCAAATTCGCGTTGGGTGAGCAAGTTGATGGTGCTGCCTCCAGTGCGTCCTTCGTGGATGAAAAATTCTTCGTAGGTGCAGTGGTAGCCAAATTCGGTCATTGTTTGAAACCACGATTTGCAGTGTGCAGGCATCGAGTTGTAGAGAACGCCGTCCATGTCGAATAGAACAGCCTGAATGTCGAATCTTGTGTATCCAGTGAGGGATAAGTAAGCCTGAAATGGGTCAGTCATTGTATTTCCTTATGAAGTATGGCGCAAAGATACGAAGATTTGTGTGCACCAAACGAATCAATTGCTGGTGATCGGAGTCAAATAGTTGAAAAAATCCATGCCATTTAGGCGAATGAACCGGTAATTGTTGAAACTTTCTGATTATATTTGCTTTAAATAACTTAAAACTCTAAAACGATGAAGAATTTCGGTTACTTATTTTTTCTTGTTTTCCTGCTCATTTCTTCGTGCAAAATAGGCGAGCCGCTCAAATCCGGACCAGCAAATAACAACAACACATATAAAGTTGATTATCTCTTTGAGCATGATGGTTGCAAAGTGTACCGGTTTTTTGACCCGCTTTCAGGTAGTTATGTCTATTTTACCAAAACTCCAGGAACCGTAACCAGCATAAAGGCTGATTCTACAAGGAGAAGCATTACTGATATTGTGAGGTAATTGATTGTGTATTAATAAATAATAAAATAGCAATGAACGTTATTATTCGCCGGGCAACCGAAAAAGATTTCGATGATTTGTATGACATGATTTGCGAATTTGCCGAGTTTGTAAGCAAATCCGACCAGATGAAAATCACCAAGCGCGAGTTGCTGGAAGAGCAGAAGCATTTTGTATGCTTCCTGGCCGAAATAGAACAGAGGGAAACGGCCGGCTACATTTTCTTCTTCCCCACTTTTCATACTTGGAGCGGCAAGGCCGTCTTTTTGGACGACTTGTATGTTCGGGAAGATTACCGCCGCCTTGGTGTTGGCACTCGCCTGCTCAATGCGGCGATCGATCACGCCAAAGAAACGGGCTGCACGAAAGTGCGCTGGCAAGTGTACGACTGGAACAAGGATGCCATCGCGATGTACCAAAAAATGGGTGCAAGGGTGGGGGACAACAACCTGAACTGCGAACTCGATATTTGATCTTGCAGGGCAA
>MKRS01000310.1 GCA_001897035.1 Bacteroidales bacterium 45-6 | reverse complement strand
TGTTGAGAGCCTACGGTTACCGCTTAGATTAAAAACACTGGCAGAAAGAATGAACTATATAGAAGTGAAATTTGTGTGCCAACCCTACGGGGAGGCTACGAAAGACGTGTTGGCAGCCTTGGCTGCCGAGGTAGGGTTCGAGAGTTTCGTGGATTCCGAATCTGGTACGACTGCTTATATCCCTGCTAAACTCTACGACGAGGCAGCTTTAGCTAAAATGGTTGAAGAATTCCCGTTGGACGCAGAAATAAGCTATCATATACAGGAGATCGAGGGACAGGATTGGAACGAGGAATGGGAGAAGAATTACTTTCAGCCATTGGTTATCGATGACCGCTGCATTGTGCAAAGCTCGTTTCATAATGCACCCAGAACTTTCGAATACAACATAACCATCGACCCGAAGATGGCTTTTGGCACAGGGCATCATCAGACCACCGAGCTGATGATCCGGTCGATCCTTGAAGAGGATTTTTCTGGCAAGCCGCTGCTCGACATGGGCTGCGGAACGGCCATTCTGGCAATATTGGCTTCGATGCGCGGAGCAGGTCCGATCTTGGCTATCGACATCGACCAGTGGGCGTATGACAATGCAATGGAAAACCTAAAGCTGAATTCCATCGGCAACGTGGAGGTCCTGATTGGGGATGCGGAATTGTTGGGTAGCACCCGTTTCGATGTGATTCTCGCCAATATCAACCGCAATATTTTGTTGAACGACATTCATCGATACGCTCAGGTTTTGAACGACAACGGTATGCTGTTCATGAGCGGATTCTACACAGAAGATATTCCTGCAATCTGCACCGAGTGTGAAAAGCAAGGGCTGACTTACATCTCTCACACAGAAAAAGACAACTGGGTGGCGGTGAAGTTTCGAAAAAATTAGATACAATCAAAAGAATATTCATGGACAAGCAAACTGCAAACACAGTCCTTCTGATTGAACCCTTGAACTTTGGATTCAACGAGGAAGCTGCCCGCTACAACTTTTTACAACAACCACCCACATCTTCCGCCGAGGAGGCCGCCACATTGGCTCGGAATGAATTACTTTTCGTAGCCAGGGCACTTAGAACGAAAGGAGTGCAGGTGATTTTGGTGCAAGATTCTGATTTTCAGAAAACCCCGTCCTCCGTTTTTGCCGCAAGTTGGATTTCCTTTCACGAGGACTCCCGGATAGTGGCGTATCCTCTTGCTTGCCAAAACAGGAAGCCCGAACGGAGAGGAGATATTCTCAACATTGTGGTTGATAATGATTTCCCCATCTATGATATTGTGGATATTTCGACTTCTGAAAACGAAGGGAAATTTCTTCATGGGACAGAAAGCGTGGTTTTTGACCGTGTAAATAAGGTGGCTTACTCGGCTGTTTCCCCTGTTAGTGACATGGCTGTGTTCTCTCAACTTTCGTCCAAATACGGATATTTCCCGATCTCCTTTTCTGCTGCATTCGATGATGAAGGAGAAAAGCGTCCCGTATTTTCGACAAACCTCATTTTGAGCGTTGCGGAGCAATATGCAATTGTTTGCTTGGAATCGATTTGCAATGAGGATGAGCGGGACTTTCTAAGAAAAGTACTTACGGACGGAGGCAAAGAAATTGTGGAGATAAGCCAGGAGCAGGCCAAAAGATTTGTAGGAAGTGCCGTTCAGCTCGAAAATGTTCACGGTAAAAAAT
>MKRS01000309.1 GCA_001897035.1 Bacteroidales bacterium 45-6 | reverse complement strand
CGTTGTGCAGATCGCGGAGCTCTTCCACGTTGGCCCATTCCGGCCCGCGGTCGCGTTGATGCCGTTCGATGCGCTGTCGGTGTTCTTCGTCCCATACCGCTGAAGTGGCGAGATAGACAGGATTCTGCGAAAGCGACAAAGCCAGCTCTTGTGCATAGCTGCTTTTGCCCGAACGCTGTCCGCCGGTGACGAGGATAATTCGTTTCATAAAATTATATATAGGTTTGACTTTCTAAACTAAAAAATGAATAACTAAAAACAGCACCGCACTCACAACGGCCATCACTACCTCGCTTCGCTGATTCACCCTGAGCGAAATACGGAGGTCTTCATTTCCGAGCGTTTTGGGGTTTGTTCCGATGAATGGCTTTTCCACCAATTGGCCGAAATAGTAGTTTGGCCCCCCAAAACGGCAATCCAAAATAGCAGCCAATGCCGCTTCGGGATACCCGGCGTTGGGGCTGGCATGTTTTTTCCCATCGTTGAACACCTGCTTCGTTTTCGCCAACTTGCCAGACACCAAAAGCATTATCAAAGCTGTGATACGTGCCGGGATGTAATTGACTACATCATCCAATCGCGCAGCAAAACGGCCAAAAAGGAGGTAACGTTCGTTCTTGTAGCCGATCATCGAATCGAGCGTATTCACCATTTTGTAGGCCAGCATTCCCGGCGCACCGAGCAGCGCAAACCAAAAGAGCGGGGCAATCACTCCGTCGCTTAGGTTCTCGGCCAATGTTTCCAAGGCTCCTGTTCGGATTTGCTGTGGCTCAAGGCCAGAAGTGTCACGTCCCACAATGCGTGACAATTGCGAACGACCCTTTTCAGTGGATTCGTCCACCGCTTCAAACACCATCTGGACTTCTTTCCGCAGGGTGAGTCCCGCAAGACAAAAGAACACAATTGTTCCGTTAAAAAGAAACGAAAGTACGAAAGAAATTTGGTCTAAATATCTTGTTACAAAAAATGCCGAGAGAAAAGCTGCGGCTACCAAAATAACAGATGAAAATGCTCCTTTCATAAGCCGAAAATCCCCTCGGTTGAGCCGATGTTCCAGCAAAGAGATGGCTTTTCCAAAACCTACCACGGGGTGAGGCAGGCTGGTAGGGTCGCCGTAAATCCGATCCAGCAAAAATCCCAAAAGGAGTGCTGCTGTGGTTACAATTGTTGGCTCCATTGCTTCAGTTGGTTGATTAGTAGTCTGTTTTTGTCCGCCTGAAGGGTCAGCAAGCGGATATATTGGCTGCCGTCGGGAAAAAAATTGGAAGCATCGCGCACCAAGATTCCTTTTTCAAGCAGGAAATGTTTCAAATCCGCAGACTTTCCTTTCAGTAGTTTCACTAAAAAGAACGGAGTGGAACTATCAAGGCATTGAAATCCGTCAACTGAGTTGATCTCTTCGGAGAATTGTTGCTTTTCACATAGCCATTTTTCTATATCAAAATCATCTGCTTGGTTGAATATCAGGTAACGAAAAGCTTCCACCGCAAAACTATTTACAGCCCACGGAACAGAATATCTCCGGATGTTGCGAATGATGACTTTTGAGGAATGGATGTAACCCATTCGTAAGCCAGGGATTCCGTATCTCTTTGTAAATGAATAGAGAAATATAACATTGCCAAACTTCGAAAGCCACTCCGCATCCGGCTGCCTTTCACGGCAATATTCCCGGAAGGAAACATCA
>MKRS01000308.1 GCA_001897035.1 Bacteroidales bacterium 45-6 | reverse complement strand
CCTCTTCAATTGCGCCTTACGGGGCTTCGGAAGACCTCAAGGAGGAAACAACGCTGCCCATGCCGAACACTCCTTACGGAATCTCGAAGTTGGTGGCGGAAAAAATCCATGGCATCTGGCAGGCAAAGAATCAGCAGGAACGGCAGTTGACGATCGTCCGTCCGGGAGTGGTATTCGGAACAGGTGAGAACGGCAATTTCACGCGCCTCTACTGGGGCATCCGTAGTGGCAGGTTCGTCTATCCCGGGCGCAAGGATACCATCAAAGGGTGCATCTACGTGAAGGATCTGGTGCGCTTCATGCTCTACCGTTTGGAGCATCATCAGGAAGGGGTGGAACTTTACAACTGCACGTATGAACCTGCATTCACCATCGAGCAGATTTGCCATGCCATGATGAAGGCCACCGGGATGAAACGCAACTTGGTGAAGATTCCTGGAGGATTGCTCATGGGAGCGGCCGCCGTGGCGGGAGTCCTGGGAGGCCGGGCGTTGGGCATTCATCCGGCAAGGGTGAAAAAGCTGATGGTATCGACCAATATTTCGGGCAAGAAGCTGGCTGGATCAGGATATAAGTTTCGCTACACGTTTCCGGAGGCTCTCGAAGATTGGTTCAGGGACAACGAGGGGAAAGGGCTTCGCTGAAAGAAATATATGTAAACATGGAATTCGCAGAGATCATCAAGATCTTGAATTTTCTTTAGCGAACTCCGCGTGGAATTCAAATCTGTTTCATACACAAATTTTATCATTGGCAAACTTGTGTTGTAGGGAAGCTGGCAACTTACCTTTTCCAGAACGCTGGCATAAACAGCGACAAGACCGTGAATATCTCCAACCTGCCCACCAGCATCAGGAACGAAAGATACCATTTGGCGGCTTCGGGAATGTCTCCGAAATGGCCGTTGGATGCCAATGACCCTAAACCTGGGCCTACGTTGCTGAGGCAGGAGATGGCGGCACTGGTGGATTCCTCGAATTTCATACCCGTGATGCTCAGCACGATGAAACTCAGCACCAGGATGGTGAGGTAGAGGAAGATGAAAGCTAAGATTTTGGTGACCACTTCGTTCGACACCACATTACCATTCAGGCGGACAGGCAAGATGGCATTGGGGTGAACTTGCCGCTTGAATTCGTTGATGGCATTTTTGGAGAGTATCACCATCCGCACAATCTTCAAGCCGCCCGAAGTGGATCCGGCAGAGGCGCAAAACACCATCAGGAGGTACATGAGCATGGCGTATGGCACTCCCCAGAGGGTGAAGTCGGCTGTGGAAAAGCCGGTAGAGGTCATCACCGAGATCACTTGGAAGAGCGATGTCCGGAAGGAGGTTTCCACCCCTTTGACCAAGCCGGAGCTGTATAATCCGCAGGCTACCAGTAGGGTGATGATCGCAAAAAGCAACAGGTACCACTTGAATTCTTCGTCCCGCAGGATTTTCTTAAAATTTCCCCTGAACAGGAAATAGATGAGGGTGAAGTTGATTCCGCCAATGAACATAAAGATGCTAATGACATACTCCACATAAGCTGAATTCCAATATGCGATACTTGCTTGTTTGGTGGATAGTCCGCCAGTGGAGACCGTGGTGAAGGCATGACATACAGAATCGAACAGGCTCATGGGTCCCAACGAAAGCAAGAAAATAAGCAAGGCGGTGATTGATAAGTAAATGATCCAGAGCCGGGAAGCGGTCTGCTTAATTTTTGGGCTGAACTTATCCTTGGATATTCCAGTTACTTCCGAATTGTAGAGGCTGACCCCATTTCCGCTCACCATGGGCAGCAGGAGAAGGGCAAAGACAATGATTCCGATGCCGCCAATCCATTGCGTGATGCTGCGCCACAGCAGAAGGCCTTTGGGTACATCGTCGATGTGCCGCAAGATGGTGGACCCTGTGGTGGTGAATCCTGACATGGTTTCGAAAAACGCATCGCTCCATCGGGGAGTTACTCCGCTGTAGTAGAAGGGGAGCATTCCGAACGCCGATAGCAAAACCCATATCAAGCTCACTGTCAGGAAGCTTTCGCGTTTGCTGGTTTTCTTTTGAATATGTTCGGTGCCGAATATGCGGAGGAAGATGCCACATAGCAGCGTTACAGCACTGCAGGTGAGGATTGTGTCGCCGCACTCTTCTGTATAGTAGAACGAAACCACGGAGCAGGCCATCATGAAGAGCGACTCTATGATGAGAACGAACCCCAGGATTCGGAGCATAAACCGTATGTTGAAATTGCCTATCATAGCCATGCTAACTTTATCCAAACAGTTTTTCTGCATTCTTGAGCGCATCATCCAAGCAGAACACTACCACGTGGTCGTTGGCTTGGATCACCGTTTCTCCATCAATCATCATGGCCTTGCCGTTGCGGATGAGCCCTCCTAAGGTGATGCTTGATGGCAGGTTGAGGCTCTTGACCGGTTTCCGGGTGATGCGGGCATCTTCTCTGACCACCATTTCGGCTACCACAGCATCTGCGAAAGAGAGCCGCTTGGCGCTCGACACATCGGCATCGAGCAAGAAACGGAAAATATTGCTTGCCGCGATGATTTTTTTATTGATTACAGCCCCTATGTCGAAGCTTTCGGCCATGGGGATGTAGTCCATATTTTCCACCTCCGCCACGGTTCTTTGCACGCCAAAGCGTTTGGCCGCCATGCACGAGAGAATGTTCACTTCGGGGCTTCCCGTGAGGGCCACAAAGGCATCCATTTCTTCGATGCCTTCCTGAATGAGGAAGTCGGTGTTGCGCCCGTCCTCGTGATAGATGGTCACATTGGAGGGAACTTTCTCGGCCAACTTCTGGCATTTGTCGATGGCTGGTTCGAGCAGCTTGACGCGGATGTTGTCGGGCAGGTATTGGGTGGTGCGGATGGCTATCCGGCTTCCTCCCATAATCATAAGGTTTTTGACTTCGAAAGTCTTTTTCCCCGTGATTTTGGGAATCTCATTCACATGGTCTTTCGTTACTGCAAAAAACAGGAGGTCATTGGCCAATATCTGATGCGATCCGTTTGGGATAATCGTGGTATTGTTGCGTTTGATGGCTACCACGTGGTATTTTTTTTGGTCGGCATTCAGTTCCGAAAGGTATTTGTTGACGATAAACGCATTTTCGCGGACTTTCACCCCCACCAGCACCATTTCGCCTCCACATAACTGGAACCACATCCTGGCCCAGGGATGGCGGATGGCCGAAACAATCTCCTTGGCGGCAAGCATTTCGGGGTAGAACATGGCATGAACGCCTAATTTTTGGAACACTTCGGCGTTTTTAGGCAGCAAATATTCGTAGTTGTCGATCCTTGCGAATGTTTTCTTGGCACCTAAGAAAGAAGCTAACATGCAGGAGGTGATGTTGGCCGATTCCTCGGGTGTCACCGCCACAAAGAGGTCACACTTTTTCACCCCGGCTTCGGTGAGGTCGTTCAAGGAAGTAGCCGCTCCTACCATCGTCATTATGTCGAACGAGGCCACGTCTTGCTTGAATCGCTCCCTGTCCTGGTCGAGCAACACAATGTCATGGTTTTCAGAAGACAGGAGTTTTGCCAAGTGGGTTCCCACTTCACCTGCACCGGCTATGATGATTCTCATAATGAAAAATAATTGTTTTAAGGGCTATGTTCTGTGGACAGAAATCAAGGGCATCTGCTGTTATTTGATCCGTCCGTTGGGTTTTCTGGGGGATATGATGATTTGCTTATTTATCCTCCTGAAAAGTTATTGAGACTTTTCTCTCCCGTACCAAGGAGTCGGCATTGCCTGTCGGGCTGTTTTTAGCCAGCATTTGCAACAGTTTCTGGTAAATGCTCTCCTTGTCTATACCGCAGAGTTTTGTCAACTCGGGAATCGAACCATGGGTGACAAAGCTGTCGGGAAGCCCGATTCTCTCCACCTCGATGTTGTTGAATTTGTTGTCGGCAAGATATTCCAGCACTGCACTACCCAATCCTCCTGTTATCACGCCGTCTTCCACGGTCACAATTTTCGAATGGTGGGAAGCCACTTCGTGCAGCAACTCGGAGTCGATCGGTTTCAAGAAAATCATGTCGTAGTGTGCCACCGAATATCCCTCGGTTTGCAAGCGTTGGATGGCTGTTTGCACTTGGATCCCAATGGGGCCGATGGACAGTACCGCAAGATCTTTGCCGTCGTTCAGTTTTTGGCCTTTGCCTATTTCGATGGACTTCATTTCGCATTGCCAGTCGATGAGGCTGCCTTCTCCTCGTGGGTAACGGATAACAAACGGCTGGTCTGCATTGTACGTGGCGGTGTACATCAGGTGGCGCAGGTAGTGTTCGTTGATGGGCGACGAGATAATAAGGTTGGGTACGCAACGCATGTAGGCCAAATCGAATGCGCCATGATGCGTAACTCCGTCTTCTCCTACCAGTCCGGCCCGGTCGAGGCAGAACACCACGTGCAGCTTTTGGATGGCCACATCGTGGATGACCTGGTCGTAGGCCCGTTGCATGAACGAGGAGTAGATGTTGCAAAAAGGAATAAGGCCTTCTTTGGCCAATCCGGCAGAATAGGTCACCGAATGCTCCTCGGCTATACCCACGTCGAACGAACGTGAAGGGAATTCCTTCATCATGTAGGTCATGGAACAGCCTGTGGGCATAGCGGGCGTAATTCCGACGATGCTTTCATTTTGTTTTGCCAGTTCCACGAGCGTTTTACCGAACACATCCTGGAATTTCGGGGCGCAAGGTCCCGATACGGTTACGATCCGTTCCCCAGTTTCCTTGTTGAATTTTCCGGGTGCGTGCCACACGATGGCTGATTTTTCGGCCGGTTCGTATCCTTTGCCTTTTACCGTGCAAATATGCAGCAGCTTAGGGCCTTTCATATCCTTGATGTTTCGCAGGATGCGTACAAGACCTTTCACGTCGTGCCCGTCTATCGGGCCAAAGTAGCGGATATTAAGTCCTTCAAAGATGTTGTGTTGCTTGGAAATGATCGCTTTCACGCTATTATTGACCCGCAGGATGAAATTCTTTCCCTGTTCGGTGATCAACCGCTTGCGCTTGAAGTGCTGGTACACGTCGTAGCGGATCTTGTTGTAAGTGCTCGATGTGGTGAGCTTTACAAGATATTCGTTGAGCCCGCCTACGTTGTTGTCGATGGCCATATCGTTGTCGTTCAGCACGATCAATAGGTCATTTGGCTGCGAGGCGGCGTTGTTGAGCCCTTCGAACGCAAGCCCTCCGGTGAGTGACCCGTCCCCGATGACAGCAACCACCCGACGGTCATTTTCTTTTTTCAGCCGGAAGGCCACCGCCATGCCGAGGGCTGCTGAAATAGAATTGGAAGCGTGGCCGGCTATGAAAGCGTCATATTCGCTTTCTTCGGGATTGGGAAAGCCCGACAATCCGCCAAACTTGCGGTTGGTGTCAAACGCTTCTCTTCTTCCGGTGAGGATTTTATGGCTGTATGCTTGATGCCCCACATCCCACACAATACGGTCGAGTGGGGTGTTATAAACATAATGCAGGGCCACAGTGAGTTCCACCGTACCTAAGCTGGACCCGAAATGCCCGGGATTAGTACTCAGTTTATCGATTAGAAATGTCCTTAAATCGCTACAGACTTCCGGTAGCTGATTTTCCCCGAGCTTCTTCAGATCGGAAGGACTGTTTATATTTTTCAGTAAAGACATAGTTTACAGATGATTCATCTTCTCCTTGCGCTAAAAAATATCCGGAAGAAAATGTGGACAAAATTAAAAAACAAAAACGTTTTTTCCTACTTCTCCGGCTAATTTATATGCAAAAGCAAGAATGATAGTTAACAATGCTATTCGAGGTTCATTATTGACTTAAATTGCTCAAATAATTTCTTTCATTGCCGGACTCAGCATTGTCGATTTCAGGTATTCATACTCACGGAGGAAACATTCCCCGAAAATATTCGAATCTACCTCTTCTTCAATTTGCTTCACCGTCCAGAATTTTCCTTTCAACATGCTGATGTTTTTCACCTCATCGGCTGAATTGATTTGCGAGACATAAAACAGCACCAGTCTTTTGGTTTCACTATTTTCATAGATATACTTAAGCTGAAAGGTATATGGCAACGCTTCTCCTCCCAGTTGTTTGGCGATGCTGTTGCGGGCGGCTAAGTTGAGGTCGTGCTTGAAAAGCATGTACTTTTCGAACGGATGGTCTAAGTATCCGGGTTCAAAGGGCGAATCTTCGGGCCTTTTCTGCAAATAGATGCTGCGGTTGCACACCAATGCGATGCGGATCACCGGGTGCAAGAAGCGGTTCTTCATCTTGAATGACTCCGACTTGGCTACCTTGCCTATCACCCGACCCTGCTCGTTGACGATAGGTAACCATTCTTCTTTGAAAAAACGGGTGCTGAGCGACCGGAGCGCAAAGCTTTCGTAGCAAATCAGGATGACGACAACCGTCAAGGGAGCGAAAACATAAATCGCAAAATCCCAACCGTTGAAGCCATAGCTCTGGATCAGGAAGGAATACGCAAGCACCACAAACAGGTGTAAGGTGAAAAGGCGTTCGGCGATGCCCATTGCGGAGAATATTTCCTGAAGCAAGGTCTTTTCCCGGATGTCGATCCTTTTGAAATAGTGGTTGGCGATGTATTTTTTGCCTCCCCGCAAAATGAATAAGATAATGACCATCCATATTTCGCAGATAATCATGTAGTTGTGTGTGTTTACCTCTTTCACCGGCGAAATGAAGGCGAATAGGCAAGTCAACACCAAAGGCACCATAGATGCGATGGACATGAGCCAGAACACTGTCGTTTTCAACCCGAAGCGGAAAATCGAGTCTAAAATCAGGCTCAACATCGTAGAGGCTAATACCGCCATAATCAAGCTGACTGAATTCGCGTTCAAAAAAATGAATACACCGATCGGCAAGAAACCTAATGCGGGGTTCATTGCATATTTCCTAAATCCTCGGATTAGCATAGCGTCGGTTTTGAATGAACAGAGAATTCTGACGAAAAGTATTCATCGATTAAAATGTTAGTTCTTTTTGTTTGAGAAAACTGCCTTGTGTGTTTTCGTTATACTTCTACTTTATACAACGCTCAAGCTATTTTTTTGTTTATATGCGGCTTATTTTTATCTTTTGCTGTGTCCTTTGGCCGACGGGCAAAAAAAAATCCTGGGTTGAGGAAACCCAAGATCTTTTTGGTAGTTAATTAGAGGTTGTCGTTGTAGAACTGTATGATTTTTTCGTATAAATACCTTCGGGAATCCCCTCCCCGGATCGAATGGTCTTTGTCGGGAAAGACGAACATCTCGAATTGCTTGCCGGCGTCGATCATCGCCCTTACATATTCCAGCGAATTTTGGAAATGGACGTTGTCGTCCGCCGTTCCGTGCACGAGAAGCAATTTTCCCTGAAAAGTGTCGGCGTAAGTGATGGGTGATCCTTCCCGGTAACCGGCTTCGTTTTGCTGCGGAGTGGTCATGAAGCGTTCGGTATAGACTGTGTCGTAGAATCGCCAGTTGGTGACCGGAGCGATCGATACGCCCGCCTTGAACACGCCGTTGCCGCGGCCCATGGTCATCAGCACCATCTGCCCGCCAAAGCTCCAGCCCCAGATGCCTATGCGCGATGGGTCGATGTAGGAGAGTTTGCCCAGTTCGTGTGCTGCTGCAATCTGGTCGTCGGATTCGAGCACACCCAGCCTCTTGTACGTTTGTTTGCGGAATTCTTCCCCGCGTGCTCCTGTGCCGCGTCCATCCACACAGGCCACCACATAGCCTTGCTCGGCCAGGTAATGTACCCAGTCGATGCCATAGCTGTCAAGCACTTGCTGCGAATTGGGGCCGCTGTATTGCACCATCACGAGCGGATATTTCTTTGACGGGTCGAAGCGGGTTGGTCTCATGATCCAGGCGTTCAACGCAGTTGTCCCGTCGGCCGCTTTCACCGTAGTGAATTCTTTGGTGGGAAGAGTTGTTGATTGGAGAACCTTCACCAAGTCGCTGTTGTCTTCCAATACACGCAACTGTTTTCCATTGGCATCGTTCACTGTCACCACGGAGGGGGCGTTGGTATTGTTCCAGAAATTGACAAAATATTTACCATTTTCGGCAAATTCGGCGCGGTTGGTTCCGGCCTGCGATGTCAGTTTCACCGGAAGGCCTTTCTCCATGTTCAATTTGTATATTTCCCTTCGCAAGGGGCTTTCGCCTGCCGCTTGGTAATAGACGGTCTTAGTGCCAGGATCCACGGCAAGCAGGTCAGTGACATCGAATTTGCCAGTGGTCAATTGTTTTTGCAGCACGCCCGCATTGTTGTAGAGATAGATCTGGTTGTAGCCATCTTTTTCGCTCACATACAGGAAGTGCCCTGGGATAAAGCGGATCTGTTTCAGGAGTTCCGAATCCACAAAATACTTGTTTCTTTCTTGCAACACCGATTTGGCAACCAGCGAACGGGGATTCGCCATGTACATGTCGAACACGTTCTGCTCCCGGTTCAGGGTCATCACCGCCAATGCGGGCTGGTCGGGCAGGAACTGGATCATCGGGATATACTCCCATCCCGAAGAAGGAAGATTGACTTGCTTGGTGGTTTTTGCTTCGATGTCGAATACTTGGCAAGTCACTTTTGAATTGGTTTCCCCGGCTTTTGGATATTTGAAAGATTGCAGTTTGGGGTAGAGGTTGTCCTTGTATTTCTGGAAAGAAAATTCAGGGACTTCCGACTCATCGAAGCGTACAAAGGCCAGCAGGGAGTTGTCGGACGAAAAGTCCATGATGTGAGTGGTCTCGAATTCTTCTTCATACACCCAGTCGGTAGCGCCATTGATGATTTTTCCAGCCATACCGTCTTTGGTGACCTGCGACTCGGTGCCATAGTCGAATTTGGCCAGCCAGATATTGTTTTCGCACACATAAGCCAGCATCCGCCCGTCTTTCGAAAACACAGGCGACGATTGCTTTTCTTTTTTGTCGGTGAGTTTTATCACCAAGTTGCGGCGGATGTCGTAGTAGTAATAGTCTGCCTTGTAGGAGCGGCGATAGACGTGCTCCGTGTTGCGGTAAACCAGCAAGCGTTTTTCATCGGGACTCATCACGAACCCGTCAAATGAGTCGAAATGGCATTCCCGTGCGCGCTTCACATCGAACACTGTGTCCACGGGGATTCCCGTCTTGAAGGCGTATTTGACCACCAAGGTGTTGTCAGGGTCAGTTTTGTAGAAATATTCACCATCGGGCGAAGAAACCACATCTTCCACCCCTCTTTGGGAAAATCTTCCCGAAGTTATGTCCTTCAATTGTAGTTGTTGGGCCTGCATGGCTTCCCCAAAAAGCAAGAGGCTAAAAACGATCAGTTTAATTTGTTTCATTGCGGCTTAATCTTTTTCTCTGATAATAAGATGCCACTAAGATACAAAATAAGGACAATAGGATTTAATTTCCCGGAATTTATTGACAAAATTAAACGCATCACAGCTGAGGCGATGCTGAGAGTACTCTCCCTGAAGGAAAAGGAGGGCTTCAGGCAGCCGGAAAAGAGATGGTGTTTCCAAGAAAAAGCATAGAATGTTTAACAGCCCCTCGCCCTTTGGACGCTGCTCTTGAAAACAAGGGGAGAGCTGGCCGGTGGGGATTTTCATCATTAAGGTAAACTCGACTTAAGCGGTTCGGGCGTATGGGAAAGGAACTGATTTGAGGAATCATCGGTTATCGAATTCTCGCATTTGCTTTGGCAAACGTTGTTGGGTGCATTGAATCTTTTCCCTCGATGCTGTGAACCCGTAGATAGATAAAAAAAGCGCCGAATTACTCCGGCGCTTTCTGATTATTTTGGATTGAATTATTTCACAGTGTCCATGTGGGCGATCAAGTCCAATACTTTGTTTGAATAACCCCACTCGTTGTCATACCAAGAAACAAGTTTCACAAAGTTTCCGTTCAATGCGATACCAGCACCTGCATCAAAAACCGAAGTGCGTACTTCGTGAACGAAATCTGTAGAAACTACTGATTCTTCAGTGTAGCCAAGGATTCCTTTCAATTCGTTTTCAGAAGCAGCTTTCACAGCAGCTTTGATTTCATCGTAAGTGGCAGATTTTTCCAAACGTACTGTCAAGTCAACTACAGAAACGTCAGCAGTTGGAACGCGGAATGCCATACCTGTCAATTTACCGTTCAAGGAAGGAATTACTTTTCCTACAGCCTTAGCAGCACCGGTAGAAGAAGGGATGATGTTTCCAAGGATGGAACGGCCACCTCTCCAGTCTTTAGCAGAAGGAGCATCCACAGTTTTTTGTGTATTTGTAGCAGCGTGAACTGTTGTCATCAAGCCTTCAACGATTCCAAATTTGTCGTTGATAACCTTAGCCAAAGGAGCCAAGCAGTTTGTAGTACAAGAAGCGTTGGAAACAACGTCCATGTCTTTTGTGTATTTGTCCAAGTTGACACCACAAACGAACATAGGAGCGTCGGCAGAAGGAGCAGAGATAACTACTTTTTTTGCACCACCTTTCAAGTGAGCGGCAGCTTTTTCAGTTGTAGTGAAAACACCAGTTGACTCAACCACGTAGTCGGCACCAGATGCACCCCAAGCGATAGCAGCAGGGTCTTTTTCAGCGAAGAAAGCAATTTCTTTACCATTGACAACCAATTTGCCATCTACGTTTTCAGCAGTGCCTTGGAATTTACCGTGTACTGTGTCATATTTCAACATGTACACCAAGTAGTTGATATCCAAGAATGGGTCGTTTACTGCAACGATTTGAACATCGTTTCTTTCTTGCGCTGCACGGAATACGAGACGACCAATTCGTCCAAAACCGTTAATACCTACTTTAATCA
>MKRS01000307.1 GCA_001897035.1 Bacteroidales bacterium 45-6 | reverse complement strand
ATAGCCGCTTGGCAATGACTGCAGCTGTTCGTGAAGTGTTTGCAACTAAACCAGGAGAATTCGACCCACGTAAATATTTGGGCCCAGCTCGCGACAACATGAAAAAGCTTTACAAACACAAAATTGAAGCTGTTCTTGGAAGCGCAGGCAAAGCATAATGCCATAGGCATTCTCGGATGACAAATACGTAAGGCCTCCTTTCTCCAATGCGGGAAAGTGAGGCCTTAATTATTTCAGACACAACGATGTATAATTATTCATTTTTCCTATTTTTTTGAATTTATAATAGGTTATTCGGCAATAGCTTCGTAACTTTGCAGCCCGATACACTAAAACAACAGATTTTAATTAATTCTAATCATTTACTCTATGAAAAAGTACAATTTCAGCGCAGGTCCGTCAATCCTACCTCAGCAAACGATCGAAGAAACAGCCAAGGCTATTCTCGATTTCAACGGATCGACACTTTCGCTGATGGAAGTAAGCCACCGTGGAAAGGATTTTCAAGCGGTAATGGACGAAACAATTGATTTGTTCAAAGAATTGCTTAATGTTCCTGAAGGGTATTCCGTGGTTTTTCTTGGCGGTGGTGCCAGCTTGCAATTCTGCATGGTGCCTTTCAATCTTTTTGAAAAGAAAGCAGCTTATCTTAACACCGGCACTTGGGCAAACAAGGCTATGAAAGAAGCCAAGTTTTTCGGTGAAGTGGTTGAAGTGGCTTCCTCCAAGGCTGATAATTATACTTACATTCCCAAAGACTTCGTCATCCCGGCTGATGCGGACTATTTCCACATCACCTCCAACAATACAATTTTTGGTACGGAACTTCACACGGATTTGGACTCTCCTGTGCCGATGGTTGCCGACATGTCGTCAGACATCTTTTCCCGTCCGGTAGATGTTTCCAAATACGGCATCATCTACGGTGGCGCACAAAAGAACCTGGCTCCTGCAGGCTTGGCATTTGCTGTTGTCAAAAACGACATTCTGGGCAAAGTGAGCCGCGCCATCCCCACCATGCTCGACTACCGCACGTTTATCGAAAGCGGATCCATGTTCAACACGCCTCCCGTAGTGCCTGTGTATGCTGCAATGCAAACACTTCGCTGGTTGAAGGCTAACGGTGGTGTGGAAGCAATGTACAAGGTGAACCAAGAAAAAGCAGGAATCCTTTACCACGAAATCGACCGCAACCCGTTCTTCAAAGGTACGGCTGCTGTGGAAGATCGTTCGTTGATGAACGTTTGTTTCGTGATGAACGACGAACACAAAGATTTGGAAGCCGACTTCTTGAAATTTGCAACCGACAGGGGCATGAGCAGCCTCAAGGGACACCGTTCTGTGGGCGGTTTCCGCGCTTCCATCTACAATGCAATGCCTATCGAAGGCGTGCAGGCTTTGATCGCCGCCATGCAAGATTTCGAAAAGCAAGCAGGGAAATAATGTTAATGTGCCAATGAGGATAATGTGCCGATGTGCCAACTCTAACAGGCTATATATTACCTTACATGGGGATTTTTATAAACAAAACAATTAATAGCCAATGGCAATATGCTAACGGCTAACAGCTAATACAAAATATGAAAGTATTAATTGCAACAGACAAACCCTTTGCTGCGGAAGCCGTGAAAGGAATCCGCGAAGTGGTGGAAGGAGCTGGCTACGAGTTGGCTTTGCTGGAAAAATATA
>MKRS01000306.1 GCA_001897035.1 Bacteroidales bacterium 45-6 | reverse complement strand
GCATACAATTCCCTCATCAAATATAAATTTTGTAATAGTATTTGTACATAATTTTAACACTATATTAAGACCTTTTCAATAACTTTAATATATAAACTTTACAAGCAATTTTTCACTAAAAGACAAGGGTGCTTACAAATGAAAACCTCATAGGCTTGTTGTTTAAATTCTTTGCCAAAATAAAACAATATCAATATTGTAGACACAACACAAAATAAATATTATAAATTTGATAATATGACTTACTACTGTCATATTTATATGGTATAATGATAACCATAAGGAACAGCAAATTTTGCTGAATGGTGATTATATGCAAGTAAACCGCTTATTTGAGATTATTTATGTCCTGCTTGGTAAAAAAATTGTAACAGCAAAAGAACTGGCAGAACGTTTTGAAGTGTCGCAACGCACAATTTATCGAGATGTGGATGTGCTTTCACTTGCCGGAATTCCAATTTATACTGAAAAGGGAAAAGGTGGCGGTATAAGTCTACTGCCTGAATTTGTATTTAATAAATCTCTTTTGAGTGAAGCTGAGCAAAATGAAATACTGTCAGCTTTGCATGGGCTTTCAATAGTCAAAACAACTGATACGGAAGGTGTTCTTAAAAAGCTATCTACTATTTTCAATAAGAGTACAACAAACTGGTTAGAGGTTGATTTCAGCGGATGGAGCTATCAAGATGGTGAAAAGTTCAATGATTTTAAGAACTCTATTATAGAGCAGCGTCTAGTAGAATTTGATTATTATAGCACTTTCGGTGAAAAGACCAAGCGTCGGATAGAACCAATTCAGCTTTATTTCAAGTCTCGTGCATGGTATATCAAAGGTTTTTGTTTAAACAGACATGCTGTTCGATTATTTAAGCTGTCGCGCGTGAAAAATCTAATAGTGACGAATGAGCATTTTAAAAAACGGGATTTACTTTGTAGTAATCCAAATTCTGATATTTCCGAACACGAAAGGCAGGACATAAGACTAAAACTAAAAATTACACAAGAAATGACATATAGGGTAATGGATGAATTTGATGAGCACGATGTGGAGGTACAACCAGATGGTAGCTTCATAGTGACTGTCATATGGCCAGAGGATGATTGGGTGTATGGAACAATCCTTTCTTATGGCGAACATATTGAAGTTTTAGAGCCAGTACATGTCAGAGGGATTATTAAAAATAAAGCATTGGAAACAGTAAAAAAATATTTATAATATGACATGCTGTTGTCAGATTAGGAAGTTTATAATGTAAAGAAATGAATTAGCATAGTTTTAGCTATGACTTTATTATAAAAGGAGAAATATATTATGATTGAATTACCTGAAGCGTATGTCTTGTCAGAACAAATTAACCAGGCACTGGTCGGTAAGACTGTTATGAATGTAACAGCAAATGCCCATCCTCATACCTTTGCATGGTATACTGGAAATCCAAATACATATCATGAAAAGCTGCATGGTAAAAAAATAACTTCGTCAAATCCTGGTACAGGCTATACTTGTGGTGGAAATGTTGAAATTTTGTGCGATGATATGCTGATAGTGATAAGCACACCTATTAAGTATCATGCACCTGGCGGGAAATTGCCTGCTAAGCATCAGCTTTTAATTGAATTCGAGGATAACTCTCACATGAGCTGTACAGTGCAAATGTGGGGGGCAATGCTATGTTTCCCGGCTGGAGAA
>MKRS01000305.1 GCA_001897035.1 Bacteroidales bacterium 45-6 | reverse complement strand
TGTATCCAAAAACCTTACGTGAAAGGAGACCGGTCTGCCTACGATCAGGACTTGATTTCCCGCTTCAACAAGGGTGAATTGACCAATGCTGACAGTATTCATTTTCCTGATTCGTTAAAGTACAAGACTTTAGTGACGGGACGAACCGTCTATGGCGGCGGAGGCATCATGCCCGACTATTTTGTGCCGATCGACACAACGAACAGCACCGCCCTCCATCGGGCCTTGTATGCCAGCAATACCATCAACAAGCTGGCATTGAAGATTGTGGACGAAGGACGCAACAACCTGCTTGCCCAATTCCCCACAGAAGCGACTTATTTGCAGTCGTTTCAGGTGACTGAACCCATGTTCGCCACCTTGCGCAAAATGGCTGAAGCCGAGAAAATCAAGTTTGACGAAAAGCAGTTTGAAAAGTCCAAGCATCTGATAGGCTTACAAATAAAGTCCTTAGTGGCGAGAGACTTGTTCGAGTCAGCCTCTTTTTACAAGGTGATAAACAAGGAGAATGATATTTTCCAAAAAGGAGTGCAGGTGATTGAAAGCCCGAAACTATACGACCAATTATTAAAAGGAAAGAATAATTGAATAAAAAATTGGAAATTACCATAAAAAGTGAAAAAAGAAGCGGCAAAATATTTGTTTTGTCGCTTTTTTATCTTTTTATACGGAATTCCCCAAACAAAATCACTATTTTTGCGCCGAAATTAAGCCGTTTTATAGCCACTTGGATGTTTAGAGCCGTCCCTATAAGACCTAAACAAGAATTATGCAGAAAAACCTCGTCATAGTAGAGTCACCAGCGAAGGCTAAGACAATAGAAAAATTTCTTGGTAAAGATTATCATGTCCTTTCGAGCTACGGACACATAAGAGATCTGAAGAAAAAAGATTTCGGTATCGACCTCAATAATAGCTATAAGCCTCAATACGAAGTCCCGGCTGACAAGAAAAAGCTGGTTGCGGAATTGAAAAAAGCCGCCAAGGAGGCCGAAGTCGTTTGGCTTGCTTCCGATGAGGACCGCGAAGGGGAAGCCATCTCCTGGCACTTGTATGAGACACTTGGCCTCACGGACGACCGTGCCAAGCGGATCGCTTTTCACGAGATAACGAAAGATGCTATACTGAATGCCATCAACAATCCCCGGAAAATCAATTTCAACCTGGTGGATGCCCAACAGGCGCGCCGGGTGTTGGACCGGATTGTTGGATTTGAGCTTTCTCCCGTGTTGTGGAAGAAGGTAAAACCTGCACTCTCGGCAGGTCGTGTGCAATCGGTAGCTGTGCGGCTCATCGTAGAGCGTGAGCGTGAAATCCGGGAATTTCAAACAGAGGCAGCCTATCGTGTGGTTGCCATTTTTGTGAAACAGGAAAACGGGAACACCTACGAGCTGAAAGCCGAATTGCCCCAGCGCCTCAAGACCAAAGAGGAGGCCCTTGCCTTGTTGGAGAAACTCAAAACGGCAGATTTCACGATCGACAGCGTGGTGACGAAACCTACCAAACGTTCGCCGGCGGCACCTTTCACCACCTCTACGCTCCAACAAGAAGCTGCCCGTAAATTGGGATTCACGGTGGCGCAGACCATGCGTGTGGCTCAAGGCCTCTACGAATCGGGGAAAATCACCTACATGCGTACCGATTCGGTGAACCTTTCTTCGTTGGCATTGAATACTTCGAAAGCTGAAATTATTGCCAGTTATGGCGAAAAATATACCCACCCTCGCAATTATACCACCAAAAGCAAGGGGGCGCAGGAAGCCCACGAGGCCATCCGTCCCACATACATGTCGGAACATACGGTGAGCGGGAGCGCGCAGGAGAAAAAGTTGTACGACCTGATTTGGAAGCGCACGATTGCCTCCCAGATGGCAGATGCGGAGCTGGAGAAAACGACCGTGACTATTTCCGTCTCCAACAGCGATTATTCGTTTGTAGCAGCTGGCGAAGTCATCAAGTTTGACGGTTTCCTTCACGTGTATATGGAGGATTCGGACGACGAACAGCCAGAGTCTGATTCCCACTTGCTACCTCCCTTGCACAAAGGGGAGGTGCTTGAAATGGCGGAGACATCGGCCACAGAACGTTTCTCGCAACGTCCTGCCCGTTACACCGAGGCCTCATTGGTGAAAAAAATGGAGGAACTCGGAATTGGCCGCCCTTCCACGTATGCACCCACTATCTCGACCATCCAAAACCGCGAATACGTGGAGAAAAAGACGATCGAAGGTACACCGAGGGAATACAATGTGATGACTCTCAAAAATGGATTCATCCGCGACGAAAAGAATACAGAAATAACTGGTGCCGACAAAAACAAGCTTTTCCCAACCGACACGGGAGAAGTAGTCAACGATTTTCTCACCGAATTTTTCCCTGAAATTATGAAGTATAATTTCACGGCAAGATTGGAAGAGAGGTTTGATGAGGTGGCAGAAGGAAAAGAGAATTGGACGGAACTTATCGACGGCTTTTACAAATTGTTCCATCCTGTGGTGAACGAGGTGATGAACGCCCAGACCGAACATAAAATTGGCGAACGTGTGCTTGGTGTAGATCCGAAATCTGGCCGCCAAATTTCGGTGAAAATCGGTCGTTTTGGGCCTATGGTTCAGATCGGCGTGCAGGAGGAGGAAGAGAAGCCCCAGTTTGCGAGCTTGCAAAAAGACCAATCCATTTCCACTATAACGCTGGAGGAAGCCCTCAGGCTATTCGATTTGCCCCGTACTTTGGGTGAGTTTGAAGAAAAGGTGATGACTGTCGCAATTGGACGTTTTGGCCCTTACGTGCGTCACAACAGCCAATTCGTGTCTTTGCCGAAGGGATGCGATCCGTATTCCATAACGAGTGAAGAAGCTATCGAGTTGATCTTGGAAAAACGCAAGAAGGACAGCGAACGCCTCATCAAAGAATTTACCGAAGATGCCGAGCTGCAGATACTAAATGGGCGTTATGGCCCTTACATCACTCACCAGAAGAATAACTACAAGATTCCGAAGGGAAAAGAACCCGCTTCGCTTACTTACGAGGAGGTGATGGAAATCATCAAGGCCACTCCCGAGAGCGACAAGAAAGGGAAAAGGACTCCGGCAAAGAAAGCCGAGGCAAAGACCTCCAAAGCCAAAAGTACCGCCAAGAAAAAGCCGGCGGCTGGGAAATGATGTCGCGCAGCTTGTTCGGGAACAAGGTGGCAAAACTGGAAGGAAATAACTATTTATTCAATATCCAATATAAAAAACTATTAAGCTCATGAAAAAAAGTGCATTGCAAGTAGCAAGAGCGGCTTATCAGCCGAAAATGCCGAAAGCATTATACGGAAACAATGAAGTGGAGGTGGGTGAACCTACGGAATCTGTAGCTGATCAGGAAGAAGTTCAAAAGCTTTTCCCGAACACCTATGGAATGCCGATCTTGAAGTTTGTTGAAAGCGTGAAAGCCACGGAGTATCCTGCAATCAATGTGGGTGTCATCCTTTCCGGCGGACAAGCTCCCGGTGGACACAATGTGATTGCCGGACTTTATGACGGGATCAAAAAGCTCAATATCGACAGCAAGCTATATGGTTTCTTGATGGGACCGGGCGGATTGGTCGATCACCAATATATGCAGCTCACCGGCAACATTATCGACGAATACCGCAACACGGGCGGCTTCGATATCATTGGTTCAGGGCGCACAAAATTGGAGAAAGCGGAACAATTTGACAAAGGATTGGAAATCCTGAAGAAACTCGACATCAAGGCGCTCGTGATAATCGGTGGCGACGATTCCAACACCAATGCTTGTGTGTTGGCCGAATACTATAAGGCCATCAATGCCGGTGTTCAGGTGATTGGTTGCCCGAAAACAATCGACGGTGACTTGAAGAACGAGATGATCGAAACTTCTTTCGGTTTCGACACTGCTTGCAAGGTGTATTCCGAAGTGATCGGAAACATCCAGCGCGACTGTAACTCTGCCCGCAAATACTGGCACTTTATCAAATTGATGGGGCGTTCCGCATCTCACATCGCATTGGAATGCGCGCTTCAAACGCAACCTAACATCTGTTTGATATCTGAAGAGGTTGAAGCCAAAAAATCATCCTTGGACGATGTTGTGACCGAAATAGCAACTGCTGTGGCCAAACGTGCCGAGAACGGCAATAACTTCGGTACAGTGTTGATTCCAGAAGGTTTGATCGAATTTATTCCCGCCATCAAGGCGCTAATCTCCGAATTGAACGATTTTCTTGCACATCATCAGGACGAGTTCAACGCTATTCCTCGTGCCGACAAGCGTCAATATATCATTGCGCACCTCTCCAAAGAAAATTCGGAAGTGTATGCAAGCCTTCCTGAAGGGGTGGCTCGTCAGTTGACATTGGATCGCGACCCTCACGGAAACGTGCAGGTATCGTTGATCGAGACTGAAAAATTGTTGGCTGAAATGGTTGGCAACAAGTTGGCCGATTGGAAAGCTGCCGGAAAATACTCAGGCAAGTTTGCCTCACAAGTCCATTTCTTCGGATACGAAGGACGTTGTGCTGCTCCATCCAACTACGATGCAGACTACTGCTATTCCCTTGGATTCACGGCTTCGCTTTTGATTGCTTCCGGACGTACAGGCTACATGTCTTCGGTACGCAACACCACTGCTCCTGCTGAAGAATGGATTGCTGGCGGTGTGCCTATCACGATGATGATGAACATGGAACGTCGTCATGGAGAATTGAAACCTGTGATCCAGAAAGCCTTGGTGAAATTGGATGGTGCGCCATTCCAGTATTTCGCTGAAAACCGCGAAGCTTGGGCTGTGAACACGGATTTTGTTTATCCAGGCCCAATCCAATACTTTGGTCCTTCGGAAGTGGCAGACCAACCGACGGTAACGCTTACTTTGGAACAGAAGAAGTAACAATATCGATTGTTTGAACAAATAAGAAAAGCGGAAACGGCGAGAGCTGTTTCCGCTTTTGTTTTTTCTATTCGGGATTATTATTTCACGCAGAGGGCGCAAAGTTTTCTCGCAAAGCATGCAGAGATTTTGAATTTTCTTTGCTGCCTCTGCGTGTATTTTTCTCTGCGGCCTTTGCGTGAAATAATGCCAATCAGTAGTTGAAAATTAAAGAAATAGTAGAAAAAGGTACATGCTAATTTCGATAAACAGATAAAATAATCTATAAAGAAATGGAAAACGGCAATTTTAAAAATGTTTTGGAGTATCCAAAGTAGGAGAGATTTGTCAGAAATATTACGAATAGAAGGACGTTGTCCAATCTGTTTATTTTCGTTGTCTTTCTTACGACATTAGCCAAACATTTTTTTTCCAAATATACTCATTTTAGCAGCCGACAAAAAAACGCACCGTCTTATCCAAACAGTGCGATTTTTTATTCGATTGTAGCTTATCGATTTTTCTTTGCAATAGAATTAAACCTTTGTGGCTGCGTGCCTTCGCCTTTACAATTCCATTTTGGATTTATATCTTCCATCCCCTCAGGAATTCCCCGACACTCATAGCCTTTTTTCCAGGCACCTGAATGCTTTTCAGCTCCACGAATCCGTCTGGGGTGGCGACTCGCAGGTAGGTTTTGAAATCGGAAACCACGGTGGCAGGAGCCAATGCGTGTGCTTCGGGAATCACTTCTGTCTCAAATACTTTGAAATATTGCGGTTCGGTGGCTTCTTGCAATTTCAATTCCGTCCAGGCGGTGGGATAGGGGGATAGTCCGCGAATTTGGTTGTGCACTTGTAGCGCGGGTTTTGACCAATCTATTTGGCAAGTCTCTTTGAAAATCTTTGGCGCAGCTTTGAGTTCCGATTCGGCTTGGAAAAATTGGCTTTGGTCGATGGCATCCACCTTGTCGGCGAGCAAATCGTCCACCGTTTCCTTTACCAACCGTGCGCCCACGTTCATCAACTCGTCGTGGATTTTGCCGGCATTGTCGTTTTCTCCAATAGCTACTTTTTCCTGCTTGATGATTTTTCCGGTATCAATCTCGTGCGTCAGGAAAAAAGTGGTGACACCCGTTTCCCTTTCGCCGTTGATAATCGCCCAGTTGATAGGGGCAGCACCACGGTATTGAGGAAGTAGGGAAGCGTGTAGATTGAATGTTCCCAGCCGGGGCATGTCCCATACCGCTTCGGGCAACATCCGGAAAGCGACCACGATCTGCAGGTCGGCTTGCCATCCTTTGAGTGCTTCGAGGAAAGCCTCGTCTTTCAATTTTTCAGGTTGAAGCAAGGGAAGGTTTTGCTCCACAGCATATTTTTTCACAGCCGAAGGTTGCAGTTTGTGTCCACGTCCGGCAGGTTTGTCGGGCATGGTGATAACGCCCACCACGTTGTAGCCGTTTTCTACCAAAATACGCAGGCTCTCCACTGCAAAGTCGGGGGTTCCCATAAATACAATCCGTAGGTCTTGTTTGGTCATAGTTTAGTAAATTCGATTATTTGTAAATCAAAAACACGCATGGTTTTTTGCTGAAATCGGGTGTCCGCTTCGCCCATTCTTTCACGGGCAATGTCTTGATAAATTCATCTTTGCACGTGATGTTCACCGCCACGCATAATTTGGTGGAAGGCGAACAGGTTTCCACCAAATCCTTCAATAACTTGTCGTTGCGGTAGGGCGTTTCGATAAAAATCTGGGTTTGGTCTTCGTTGTAAATCCGTTGCTCCAACTGCTTGATGCGTCGGATGCGGTCGCTTTGTTCAATCGGCAGATACCCATGAAAAGCAAAGCTCTGCCCGTTGAATCCCGATCCCATGAGCGACATCAGGATGGAACTTGGCCCGACCAACGGCACCACCGAAATGTTCTTCTTTTGCGCAATTTCCACAATGGCTGCCCCCGGGTCTGCCACAGCCGGACATCCCGCTTCGGAAATAATTCCCACGTCGAATCCGTTCTTGATCGGGTCGAGGTAAGTGGCTATCTGGTTGGCATCCGTGTGCTTGTTGAGTTCAAAAAACGTAAGCGAATCGATATGGATGGACGGCTCCGTTTTTTTGAGGAAACGACGTGCCGAACGGATATTTTCAACGATAAAATACTTTATTTTCAAAATAATCTCTCGGTTGTGCGTGGGAAGAACCTTTTCGATGGAGGTTTCGCCCAATGTGACGGGAATAAGATAGACAGATGCCTGCATAAAATGAATATTCGCGGTTGGTTGTAACTCAATTATCTTGCAAAAATACATATTTTTGCAGGAAAATTACTGAAATGAACCTACCGCTTTCATTTATCCAGCATACGCAATCCATTTTGGGCGACCAATGGGAAGCTTTCGAAAAGGCTTTGGATGCCCCGTCTCCTGTCAGTATCCGCCTGAATCCGGTGAAAGCCCGAAGCAAAAGTTTTGCATGGGATGGCATTACTCCCGTGCCTTGGTCTGAGTCTGGTTTTTACCTTCCCGTTCGTCCTTCGTTCACTTTCGATCCGCTGTTTCATGCCGGAGTGTATTATGTACAGGAGGCCTCCTCCATGTTTGTGGAGCAAGCTTTCCGCCAGCATGTTTCAGGCTCGGTACGAGTGTTGGACTTGTGCGCTGCGCCTGGCGGAAAGTCCACACACATCGCTTCGTTGATAGATAGGGACAGTTTGCTGGTGAGTAACGAAGTGATTACTTCCCGGGCAAATGTTTTGCTCGATAATGTGATGAAAAGCGGTTTTGACAACGTGGTGGTCACCAACAACGATCCGCTCGCCCTCGGCCGGCTGGGTGCTGCTTTCGATGTGATTTTAGTCGATGCCCCTTGTTCGGGCGAAGGAATGTTCCGCAAAGATGCCGGTTCTGTTTCTGAATGGTCGGAAGGAAATGTGCAGCTTTGCTGCGAACGTCAGCAGCGGATTGTGTTGGACGTGTGGCCAGCCCTCAACGAAAATGGATTGCTGATTTACAGTACTTGCACCTACAACCTTAGGGAAAATGAGGAGAATGTCCGTTGGATTATGGATAATCTGGGTGCCGAAATAGTGGAGCTACAAATTGACGAAAACTGGAAAATCTCCTCCTCGTTGTCCCCAGAATCGAAAGTAGCGGTTAACCGCTTTCTTCCCCACCGTACATGCGGTGAAGGATTCTTTATGGCTGTTCTTCGCAAAACTTCCGAAGCGGAGGAGGTAGCCATTTCGAAGAAAAAAGAAAAAAAGCAAAAAGCAAAGCCGGCTCCAGTACCTACAGGATTGGAACGGCTTGTCTTGCATCCGGAACGTTATGCCTTTCGGGAAATCAATGGCAAATGGCGAGCCTATCCGCCGCAAGTGTCGGCTTTTCTCGAACAGAGTGAGGGATTGAAAATCCTGAATGCAGGAATCTTTTTAGGGGAACAAAAAGGAAAGGACTTGGTTGTTTCGCATGCTTTGGCCCTGTCCAACGATTTGAATCGAGCCGCTTTTCCCGTGGAAAATGTGGATAGGCAGACGGCTGTCAATTATCTCCGCAAAGAACCTGTTGTCCTGCCCGATGCGCCCACAGGCTACGTGCTGTTGGCCTACGAGGATTCTCCCATCGGTTTTGTGAAAAATATTGGTAACCGGACAAACAATCTGCTGCCCAATGAATGGCGCATCAAGTCGAGCTATTTACCCGAGCAAAACGAGAGCTGGCTGAAATAAAAAAGAGGGCTACTCCATTCAAAATGGAATAGCCCCTTTCTTTCTTATTGTCAGAATTACTTTTTCGTAGCCTTAGCGTCTTTTTTGCAGCAAGACTTATCTTTGGCACCCTCTTTTTTAGCGCATTCTTTTTTGCCTTCCTTGGTGCATTCGCCTTTAGCGTCTTTTTTGCAACAAGCTTTTGTTTCCGTTTTAGCCTTAGGGGCTTCTTTCTGAGTTGTCTGAGCCATTACACTGGTTGATGCAAGAAACGCAAATGCCATCATGGCGGATAAGATCATCTTTTTCATACGATTAAATTTTAATTGTTAAGTGACATGAAACTCGCCTGATTTTTTCATCATCGACTTTTGTGATTGGACAAAATCATGCTCCGTTTCATGTTGCTAAATTTTTATTAGATAGTTTAGCTTCGTTTTCGTTCGAATCCAAAAGCAAAGATATTGCTTGTTTTCATCTGCGAAGATTCTACTTTGTTAATAATATTCAATAAATTAAGTCTGATCTCTTTATTTATTTTAAAGTGGCTTGTTTCCGACCTGTATTTGAAAGTTTTCACTTGCTTTTTTGGATTGGAGGTTTCAGGCGGAATGGAGATTTTGATAATGCTCCCCCGCCACTATTCGACAATGCGGAAACCTTTCCGTTTTTTAAGTCGTTACTATTTCTCTGAATAAGTAATTAATGTACATTTGTGAATAAATAGCATTCAATGATATTTTATTTATATGAAGATAAGTAGCATTCTTGCCGTATTTGTCGTTTTTTTGTTGCCTATACAAGTTTTCTCAATAGGTACGGGAAAGTCATCTGATTCGCTGGTCGTAAGTCAAAACACTGTTGCTCATCGTCCCAAGAGCGATTCGATAAAAAATTCTTTGACGCCAAAGGATCTAGCAATCAACGCCATCAATTCGCTGTTTGGGCGGTCCGACAAGTATGACAATGGCGACAGCATCATTGCAGCATTTGACAAGCTGCCTGCGTTTGGTATCTACAAGGATAACTATTTTATTGTCGGAACGAACGTTACGGAAAAGCCGACTCAATACACCTCGGATGCGAAATTTCAAGTAAGTATCCGGCATCGGATCACCAATAGCAAGCTCCCGTTCAGGACATACCTCTTCCTCACATACACCCAGAAGGCTTTGTGGGATGTGTTCAAGAATTCGTTTCCTTTCCGCGATTTGAATTATAATCCTACGATTGGTTTGGGTAAAGCATTGACTTACAATAAAAGATTTCTGGGGACAGTTCTGTTTCAGTTCGAGCATGAAAATTCGTACTTCGAGTTCCACGATTCATCGACAACGGAGGCCAGAGCGGAGGAAAACATTTCGAAGACGGTGGACGCGCTGTTTGCGGTCATTGTGACGATGGGTGTGGTTCCAATCATCCGTTGCCCCAAGGGAGACTCGGCAGAGCTTGTAGCGATGCGTTTGGATGCTAAATTGCGCGATCACCTATCAGCGGTGGGCAATTTGCTGGAATCTGGCGGAAGTTACAATCGTCCGGTTCTGTTGCTTGTGGATCGCAATATTGACTTGTCGGTGATGATCTCGCATGCGTGGTCATATCAGGCGCTGATCCACGATTTGTTGGCGTACAAGTTGAATCGAGTCAAGATCGAGGTGGACGCGAGCGAATTGAAGCCCGAAGAAGCCTCGTCGTCTTCCACCAAGCACAACACCGTCGTCAAGGCATTCAACCTCGAATCTTCCGAGCCCTTCTGGGCAGAGCACGCTGCACTCCCATTCACCACCGTCGTTGCCAACATCCAGGCCGGTGTGACGGAGGTAGGCCAGAAAAAGCAGCATCACCAGGCGCGCTCTTCGGCCGAGGCCTCGTCGATATCCGTTTTGCTGCGAATGCCGGTCGTGGGCTGTGCCGGCAGCCACTGCACCGCCGTCACGACGGGACGGGACGGCGCTTTTGCTGGAACCCGGGAGCGCATCGCCCCCGGTTCCCCGTATCAACCCGCCATCTTCCCGAACGTAAACTCCCCGTTCGCATAGCCCACCTCGATCACGTCGTCGGGCCCGAAGCTTCCTTCGAGCACCAGCCGCGAGATCGGGTTCTCGATCTTCTGCTGGATCGCGCGCTTCAGCGGCCGCGCGCCGTACAGCGGATCGAAGCCCACCTTCGCGATCTGCTCGAGTGCGGCCTCCGATACCTCGAGCCCCATGTCGCGATCGGCCAACCTGCGCCGCAGCCCTTCGAGCTGGATCTTCGCGATCGCCGCGATGT
>MKRS01000304.1 GCA_001897035.1 Bacteroidales bacterium 45-6 | reverse complement strand
AGGAACAAGCCATATCGCTGATAGGAAAAGACATTTACGAACGGCTCATCAAAGGATATACCGAAAAGCAGTGGGGGCGGTCTTGTACAGAAATACCCGCATTCATCATCAAGCGCCTTCCTGTCCGCATGGTGTTTGACAACAACTACTTCAACGACCGCTACCAGGGAATACCCATCGGCGGCTACAACAAGCTTATTGACGGCCTGCTGGAAGGTATAGAAGTGCAATGCGATGTGGATTTCCTCGCAAACAAGGAATATTACGAATCCTTAGCCCGCAGGATCGTCTTCACTGGAGCAATTGACGAATTCTTTGGGTTCCGATTCGGCAAATTGGCCTACCGCACCATCTCTTTCGAGACAAATGTTTACGACATGCCTAATTTTCAGGGAAATGCGGTGGTCAATTATACGGAAAAAGATGTACCTTTCACCCGCATTATCGAACACAAACATTTTGAAATGTTTGGTGATGAAGTAGAGGCTTGTCCCAAAACAGTAGTGTCGAAAGAGTTTTCCACCGAATGGAAAGATGGCATGGAGCCTTACTATCCCATCAACGATGAAGAAAACAACAAGTTATATGCGAAGTATAAGGCTCTTGTTGATGCTGAATCAAAATATATCTTCGGCGGCCGATTGGCCGAATACAAATACTACGACATGCACAAGATCGTAGAACTGGCGCTGGAAAGATACAGTGTGGAAAAACTGGAGGATTGAAGGAGCCGCTGCTAATCACAATGCCGCCCTTGCAGGGCTTTGCGTTGGCTACGGTGTCATCCTCCACGGGTTGCACTGTGTCCACCCGCGGTTAAGCATCATCTATCCCCTGCGGGGAAAAGGGCAGAAGTCCCGGATGGCGGAGGACTCTACGCAGGAAGGATAGAGCCATAGTCCCTCAGGGACGGCATCATGCCTAACCGTATGTGAAGCGCAGCGGGACTTACGGAAGTGAGCAATCGACGATAGGGTACCGTAGATGGAGGAGCAGGTTCGTAGCCTCACAGAGGCGACAAGCGCATAACCGGATCTGCAACGTAGTCCCGCCGGGACAGCATCATACTTAACCGTATGTGTAGCGTAGCGGAACTTACGGAGAAAAGAACATAAGCTTCGCAAGAGGCCGAATTTGTATCATACATCGGTCCGCGACAGATCGGATGAGATAAAACATGGCAGAAACAATTTAGTTAATAATCAGCCGTTATTTTGATAGGCAATTATTAAACGTTAATTTTGTAGTGGAAAGATACTTGCAAGATAACAAACGGAGTAAATTACAAATTTCATAAACTACTAACACAGTTTTCTATGGGCATACGATACAGAATCATACAGAAAGGACAACCCGGAGTTGTTGGAGGAGGCGTGAAGGAATTCTATACTTCCATAGTCACCACAGGCGAAACAACCATCGATGAGCTGACTAAAGAGATTGAAAAATTCAGTGCCCTTTCCGAATCCCACATCCGGGGCGTCATCATCGCCTTGGAGAATGTGATACAGGACAAGCAGGCCGAAGGCAAAATTGCCCGCCTGGAGAAGCTCGGTTCACTCTATCCTGCCTTGTCGAGCAAAGGAGTGGACACAGAAGCCGAAGTCACCCAGACCATCATCAAGGAAGTTTTCGTCAACTATCGCCCGGGCGACCGCATCAAGAATGCGGTCAACAACGCCGGGTTCAAGAAAGTAGAGTCAACGTTCCTGAGGCTGATTATCTCAGCCAATATCCAACAGCAAGGATGACGGGGCATTTTTCTTTCCGTTTGTGTGCCTCGCATCTTTTGAACAACCATACGTGGTTTTCTTCAAAACCTGCTGTGGTTTTGGGGGAAAGGTAACGTGGTTTTGAGGGAAAGTTGCGGAGGAGTTGAAAGAAAGTTGTGCAGAAATTTGGTGGATCTAAAACAAATATGATTTTATCACTTTCTTATGAATGGTAATAAAAAAACAATAATAAATATAATCACATCAGGAGGACAAGTTGCACTTATAGGCGTTATTTATTATTTTCTATATAAGTACCTTCTGAATGCATTAGGGGTTAAGATGCTTGGGGTTTGGTCTGTTGTTATGTCAACCTCTTCACTTGCCAATATTGCAGATTTAGGAATAGCAACTTCAATGGTTAGATATGTAGCGATATACGAGCATAAGAACAATTTAAGTAGGATTCCTCAACTCATTTTCACTGGCATTGTGCTTAATATTATTATTTTTATACCTATATGCTTTATTATATGGCCAATAGCATATTTCTTATTAGCTAATATTATAGAAACCGGTTATCTGCCAATCGCAAGGGAATTATTGCCTTTTTCTTTGTTTTGTGTCTTTCTAAACTCTTTGGCCGGTGTTTACGGATCTATATTGGATGGCTTTAGAAAGAACTATATAAGAAATAGTATTTTTTCTTTTTCGTCCCTTGTCTTCTTGATTCTTACAATATTTAGTGTGAAATTATTTGGACTTATCGGCGTTGTCTGGGCACAAGTCATTCAGTCATTTTTGTCTTTGTGCCTTTGTCTCATTTTTGGTGCCCGGTTGATAAAGCACAATCCCTTCAAATGGAGATTCAATAAGACTATTTTCAAAGAAATTTTTAACTACGGGGTAAAATTTCAACTTACATCCTTGACAGGTATGCTTAATGAACCTGTTACAAAAATGCTTATCTCCAAATTTGGGGGATTGGCCTTTGCCGGATACTATGAAATGGCAAACAAACTCGTAATGCAGATTAGGGGGGTAATTGTTAGTGCAAATCAGAGTTTGATGCCATTACTGGTTAAGGAAAGCGTTGATTCAACATCCAAAAGAAGATTTTCGGTTTTAAGTTTAAGCTTTGCAGGAGTATTCTTTTTTTCATTAATTGTTTTGTCAATTATAAACATTATAGGAACTCCAATTTCGAAAATATGGATTGGCCATAACGAAC
The DNA here is from genome assembly GCA_001897035.1 of Bacteroidales bacterium 45-6. Classification (GTDB taxonomy): domain Bacteria; phylum Bacteroidota; class Bacteroidia; order Bacteroidales; family Dysgonomonadaceae; genus UBA1309. The sequence goes on along the minus strand of MKRS01000304.1, from coordinate 7,912 downwards.
CCATTTTTACAAATGTACTCTTGCTGATCTCGATTTGTATGTTTATCAACTTGTTGTCAGCTCCAACATATTTCAATTTATTATCAATAAATAGACTTGGTCCCATTATTATATCTCAAGTTATAGCGTTAAGCATAAATCTTGTCTTTGGTTTTATATTTGGTTATTATATTGGTGGATCTGGAATAGTTTTGACATGGATGATAGCGGTTATTGTTGGTTCTTGGTATTTGATTACAGCTTTGAATGCAAAAGAAACTCTGTCGATTATAAAAGAATTAAATCTTTATCCTATTTGCATCTTGGCCATAGATATTATCACAGTGATTGCATCAATGCAGAATATTATAAATGTATTTGTAATATTATCGGCAAATATTTCGATTACAGCTTTTTTCATTTGGCTTGTTTATAGAAAAGTTAATACTGAATATCATGTTTAAGGAAATTGTCAATAAGATTTGCGATCATTGTTTTTAAATAATTATTATATTCTAAATTTTTTAACATTGATAAATTATTTTGTTTGATATTCACAAAAATAGTTTTTTACGGTATAAATATAGTTAAGTCTGAAATCTTTAACGGTTATGAATATATTGCTAATATTAAGTACAATATGGACATTAATTTATTTCAAGTTCAATAAAGTGTCTTTTAATTCAAGAAGATCGGTACGTACATTTCGTTCTGTAGGGATTCCAATTTTTCAAGTGAAAAAGAACGGTAGATGTTCATTCGGTAATCAAGTTTCATTAGTGAACACCGCGAAATCCTCTACTTTAGGGAGATGCAATAGATGTAAATTATTAGTTTATAGTGACGCTCAATTGATCATTGGAAATAAAGTAGGGATGAGTAATACGACCATAGTAGCTACAAAATTCATCAGGATAGGGAATAACGTTATGATTGGCGGCGGTTCAACGATTGTAGATTCTGACTTCCATTCCCTAAATCCGGAATTTTGGCATACGCCTAAAGATGAGATTCATATGAAGAGTTCTGATGTAATTATCAACGATAACGTTTTTATTGGGATGAATGCAATTATTCTCAAAGGTGTAAATATTGGTTCAAATGTTATAATTGCCGCAGGCTCTGTTGTGACAAAAGATATTCCAGATTTTGAAATATGGGGAGGAAATCCCGCCAAATTTATTAGAAAAAATAGTTAAGTTATTAAAGGATGGATGTCGTAATAATTTTTAATGGGTTAGGAAATCAGATGTCGCAGTATGCATTCTATGAGCAAAAGAAGAAAATCAGTTCATCGACAAAGCTTATTGTAATGTGTCAGCAACATAATGGCATTGAGCTCGAAAAAGTTTTTGGAATCAAGTGTAAAGAACCTATATATGGAGCTGCCTTAAAATTTTTATTTAAGATTGGGATGACTTCCAAGTATAAATACCTAACCAATCCAATAAAAACCATATTAAGAAAAATAAATATTCGAATAATAAACGAGAATTTTGATTATCGTTTTTATCCAGAATATTTAAATAAATCAAAAGGAGTTAGTTTTTATTTTGGAGGGTGGCATTGTGAGAAATTTTTTAAGAATGTTATATCGGATATAAAAAAACTTTATCGATTCCAAGAAATCCCAAGTGATCCCATCAATGATGAAATTATAGAAAAGATAAGTACAAGTAATAGTGTATCTATCCATATAAGGCGCGGGGATTATATTTATGATGAGGCAAATTACAATCTTTTTGGAAGCGTTTGCAATATTTCTTATTATAAAAACGCAATTGAAAAGATCTGTTCGCTTGTTGGCAATCCAGTATTTTTTATTTTTTCTAATGAAATGGAATGGGTAAAGGAAAATATTAAAATAGAAAATGAGGTGTTTTATATAGAGAACAATAAAGGAAAAGATTCATGGAAAGACCTTTTCTTAATGAGTTCTTGCAAACATAACATAATATCCAATAGTACGTTTGGCTGGTGGGGGGCGTGGTTGAACCATAATCCTAACAAGAATGTCATTTGTCCTGACAAATTCTTGGTTAGGGATTTAGAGACTGAAATATATCCTGAGGATTGGATTAAGATATGTTCCGTTAGCCATTGATTCATTCCGTTTATATTATTGAAATATAAGACAATAATAAGTTTTCGAAAACCTTTGTTATATAATTAAATAATGAATGCAATTTTCACTATCTGTGCCAAAAATTATTTAGCCCAAGCCTTAACTCTGAAAGAATCAATTTATAGGCATAATAAGGGTGTTGATTTTTTCCTTTTTCTTGCTGATGAAAAAATGGAAGAGGTAAGCGATGTTGAACTTGTTGAGCTTGATGATTCTTGGTTGCCAAATTGGAAAAGTTTGGCTTTCAAATATAATGTTATAGAATTTTCTACATCAATAAAGCCTTTTTGTTTTCACAAACTATTTCAACAAGGCTATGACAAGGTGATTTATCTTGATCCAGATATATATGTGACGGACAGCTTGGAAGAGATATTCAATTCATTAGATAGTTATTCAATGGTGGTTACACCTCATTACAATCATATAGAAACAGAATATACAGGAGCTGTAACAGAGGAAGAACTTTTGTTTGTTGGGATATACAATCTAGGGTTTGGTGCAATTAGAAATAATGAAGTTGGCAAACAAATAGTGCAATGGTGGAAGAATCGATTATTTAGTAAATGTTATGCGGACAAAGAAGATGCTTTGCATGTAGATCAGAGATGGATAGATTTTCTTCCCGGTTTTTTCCCAGATGATATCCTAATTTCTCATCATGCGGGAATAAACATTGCTATCTGGAATTTACATGAAAGGCAACTAATGATTCAGAACGGTAAATATGTGATACAAGACTTGAGGGCTAATAAAGAGTACCCATTACTTTTTTTCCACTTCTCAGGATTTGACCCATATAATAGAACTGTCATTAATCGGAGACACCCAAGATTCAATATAGATGTTTTTCCTTCATTTATTCCCATTATTGAGGAATATGCCAACTTGGAATACAGGAATGGTTATGATAGATTCTCAAAATACAAATACTCTTTCAACTGCTATGACAACGGGGAAATCATCCTACCACTCCATCGACGTCTTTACAGAGAATATCTCAAGGAAAATTCGATAGAGGAAAACCCATTCTCTGCTGCAAATATATATTATAAAAAACTTAAGAGTAACAAGCTAATATCAAAAGATAAAACGCAAGATTTCAATTTGGGTATTAAACAAGAAAACCGTTCCAACTTAGCTCGTATTGATCAAATATTTAATGCACTATTTAAGTTGGTTCTCTTTATTTTTGGTGTAAAACACTACTATTTCTTTATTAAATATTTAAGAGTAAAAACAAGATTAGAGAGCCAATACTTTTTGCTCGATAATGGCAAAAGTGGTAAATTATGAATATTGTTATTGATGGGAGAACCCTAACGGGAGAAATAATGGGAATTGCTAATTTTTTTAAATTAGCAATAGAATCCATGTCGAAAGTTGGGGGAGGGAATATTAAAATATATATTCTCATTCCAAAGCCCCTTCATCATTCCCTCTCAACCATTTTTCCCCCAAATGTGCAGATCATTGAATGCCCGCTTTTATTCATGAAGTTTTTACCTCGGCTTGTCTGGTTTCTCGTTATGATGCCAATAATGTTAAGGAGGTTAAATGCGGATGTTTATTATTCGCCAACACCTTCTATTCCTCTTGGAATCCCTTCGAGAATTGTAAAAATTATTACGATCCATGATGTCGTAAGCATTGAGTACGCAAAGACAATGAAGCTCAATAATCGAATAAGCAGCTTCTTGATTTTTAATCGATCAGTAAAACAAGCAGACTTAATTTGGGCTAATTCATATTATACAAAAGGAAAAATAGAGGATTATTTTCCAGAAAGAAAATGCAAGACAATCTTTGTTGGATGTTCTATTGACACTGCTGTTTTTAAAAAAAGGGAAGTAGATAGTGTTGAGTCTATTTCGGTAAGAGAGAAGTACGGAATTAGAGACAAGTTTATTCTCTTCGTTGGGTCTCTTGAGCCAAGAAAAAATCTGAGCTTTCTACTGGGTCTTATGCCCGAATTGTATCTAAAGACAGAAATACAATTGTTAATTGTCGGAGCGAAAGGCTGGAAAAACTCAGGAATAAGCAACATCGTAAATGAACCTTCTTATCCCAAAACTTCAACTTGCTTTGCAGGCTATGTAGATGTCGAAGAATTAGTTTTATTATACAACATCGCAACTTGTTTTGTGTCAACATCCTTAAATGAAGGGTTTGGAATGCCGCAGCTTGAGGCCCTGTTTTGTGGCTGTCCAGTAATTTCACCGCACAATTCTGCAATGATTGAAGTTGTTAAAGATTATGGTATTACCATTGATGGCTGGGATAAGACTGAATGGATAAGAGCAATAACTGAATGTGCTAATGGTAAGAGTTCGTTTGTAAATATTGATAACCTTTTACAAAAGTATAATTGGGAAACAATTATACAACGGCTATTTTTATTGATAGAAAAGTAATTAAAGCAGATATGACAAAATTCACGAATATATATTCAGCGGATGAAGTGAGCAGCCCTGGAGGAAAATTAAGAATCAATAAGCTGTTCTACAATCTTATTCGATTCTATTTTCTGTTTATGCCAGCCTACATGCTAACTGTGAAAATAGCGGGAGCACAGCAGGCAACATATTGGAAAGATGCAACTTATATCATTTGCTTTGTCTTTGGATTTTTTCTCCTGGTAAAGAATAAGTTTATTTTGATTTATATTGTTTTGATTTTTTCAACTCTACTTCTTGAGGTGTTTAGAATCAAGCCTTATTTTGAATATATTACATGGCTTATTATGGGTCTTCCTCTTGTCTTATATTTCAGATATATAAGAGTGAAAGACTATACTTTCGATTGTTATATTATAGGTTTAATTCTTATTTCAGCTTTTATATGGACCGAATTCTTTGAAAAAAGTGGAAAATACGCCTATACCTTTGCAGATGAGGGTGGAGTGTTAGCTACTATGAGGAATAATTTGATGCGAGTCAGGTATTTCTTTGTCAGCCCAATGTCCTTTAGTCAATATTGCTGGTTCGGGCTGCTGGTTGTTTTCACCAATCAGCACCTCAATAAATACTTTAAAATTATATGCATTGTCTTGTCAACTTACATTATTTTCACATGTAATACCCGTGCCGGTGTATTATTATTCGTGCTTTCAGTATGCATGTTAATATATACCTCACTTAGTAGGCCGAAGAGGTGGCACTTGTTTTTTATTTTTACATCATTAGTGGTAGTACTCTTTCTTCAAATATTCATATCCTTGCAAAAAAATAAGAATATGGGCGAAGGGGATTCCGACTTGATGAGAATAACGGCTATTAGCAAAGGTATTCAAAGTTCGAGTGAACATGTCATATTGGGGATGGGTGGAGAGTTTTTTTCAACACGGTCAAAACATTCCCTGACTTTTGAGAATTCTTATTTATCTTATACAAACAGCTTTGGAATAATTGGTATTTTGTTTGTTATCCTCTTCTTGTTTATACTTGTTTTTAAAACAGAAAATAAAAAAATCATTTTATTTTCTATACCTTGGACGGCATATTCTTTTGTATTTCCAGCTTTCCAAGAAATTACAGCAGTAATAATTACATGGTTCATAATTGGAATGATTCTCAATGGAAAACGAATAAATGAACTCTTATATTTAGGAAAAGATAATAGATTAGAGAAAGACACAACTCCTGACTTATAACTCGAAGAAATATGAAATTGATCGTTAATGCCCGCTTCTTAACTCAGCCCATTACTGGAGTTCAACGATATGCTATTGAGATATCATTGTCATTGAAGAAGATGTTAGGAACCCAATTGTCTTTTGTTGCACCGCCAAATGTAATTCATAATGATTTAGCTGATCAATTTGAAGTGCAAATAGTAGGAGAAAGAACAGGACATTTATGGGAGCAGATTGATCTTCTAAGGTTTTTACGCAAAAATAAAAGCCCGTTGTTGATTAATCTCTGTAGCACCGCTCCAATATTTTATAACAATCAGATTGTCACACATCATGATATAACATATATAAGATATCCGCAAAGTTTTTCGAGAAAGTTCACTCTATTATACAAGCTATTGGTGCCATTAATGTTTAAGCACTCAAAAAAAATAATCACAGTAAGTAATTTTTCGCAAAAAGAAATTTCTTTATATTACGGAATTGCGGATGAGAAATTTATTATTGTTCCGAATGCTGTTGATAGACATAAGTTTTATCCACCTATTGAATATGGGGAAAGTGGAAGACCACAATATTTTTTGGCCGTATCCTCACATAACTTTCATAAAAACTTCCATGGGTTGATAAAAGCGTTTCTGGAGGCGAGTAGCCATTTGGATGATATTAAATTGTATATTGTTGGGGGAGCTGATATAGACTCTTTTAAAAAAATCGATTATGGAATTGATAGCAAGCGAAACAATTCCATACATTTTTTAGGAAGAGTTGATGATACGGAACTTCTTCAATTATATCAAAATGCCATTGCATTTATATTTCCTTCCTTTTATGAAGGATTTGGTATTCCCCCTTTAGAAGCGCAGGCATGTGGTTGCCCTGTAGTTGCTTCAAATCAGGCCAGTATGCCTGAAATTTTAGGAGAAAGCGTCTTATATTTTGATCCCTTCTCCGAAAATGAATTAGCAAATCTTTTAGTCAAAGTGGCAAAAGACGAAAAGCTTAGATCCGAGCTGCGAACAATGGGTATTGCTAACATTTCGAATTATTCGTGGGAAAGGAGTTCTGAAAAGCTTTGTCTTTTGATAAAAGATACATTGAACAGTAAATAACATGAAATTTTTTCATACAGGTCAAATGATTGGAGATTTGGATGCTTGTTCCCGAAATGAATTCTTCCCCTGGCACCAATAAAATCTATAGAGAAGTTATTTAATAGCATCGTAACAAACCTATTGATTGAGATACTATTAAAATAATTTTATTTATAATCCGTATAGCTTATGAGAAACAGAATATTATTTATCGGTGGCGCCGGCTTTATTGGATCGGCTCTGATAAAACGTTTTCTTGAAGATGACAGATATTATATATACGTTTTAGAACCTGAAAGAGCAAATACTGACAGACTGAAGGCATATCAGGATAATATCACAATGTGCCAAGGAGACATAAATGATTCAGCCACAGTACTCAAGATAATAGTGGATAATAAAATTGATACTGTCGTACATTTAGCCTCAACATTAATACCGGGTAGCTCTCTTCCTCATTTCCAAAACGAAATGAATAATATTATCTTACCAACGATGTATTTAATGGAGCTTTGTTCCGAGAATAACATAAAGTTTATTTATTTTTCTTCTGGAGGAACAGTTTACGGGAACAATAAGGGCAATAGACTGCACCTCGAAAGAGACGAAAAAGAACCGATTTCCTATTATGGCCTGTCAAAAAATATTTTAGAAGAGATGATTGGATTCGAACATCGACGTACTAATCTTAAATATCTGATATTGAGGCCATCCAATCCTTATGGATATGGCCAGAATATTTATGGTAAACAGGGTATTATAGCCGTCTCAATAGGGAAGATATTAAAAGGGGAACCTATAACTGTTTGGGGAGATGGCAATGCGGTAAGAGATTATATATACATCGACGATTTGGCTGAAATAGTTTATCAATTGGTAAATAGCGATATTGTGAATGAGGTGATCAATATAGGTAGCGGTGTAGGTTATTCGATAAACCAAATTATCAAGATTTTGGACAGCCTCGTTGATGTGGATATTAAAGTTGATTATGTCCCTAGCAGGGGAGTTGATGTAGATTCCTTAATATTGGATGTTTCTAAGCTTCAGACTTTGATCAACTTTAATCTTACGGAGATA
>MKRS01000303.1 GCA_001897035.1 Bacteroidales bacterium 45-6 | reverse complement strand
ACAAACGAAAAATGGGTAAAAACACCTTGAACCTTGGGTTGCAAGTGGGAATGGCCAGTGTGGGATTCGACGCTACCCGGCTCTACAACCCGCAGAGTGCCGCGCACTCTGCCTCCGACCCGGCCATGCCAACTGCCAGTGAAAAAGCTTCGGTGCTCGATGCAGGCCTGGGAGCCACGTGGCTTGCCCCGAATTACTACGTCGGGCTCTCATCTGCTCATGTTCTTGCGCCCAAGTACAATCTGGGCGAAAACTTTTCTTCGCACATTCCCCGCACATATTATTTGATCGCAGGAGGCAATATTAACCTTTCTAATCCGTTGTATCAGATACAGCCTTCCACATTGGTAAAGTATTCCGGAAATGTGTGGCAGATGGACTTAACGACAAGATTTGTTTACAATAAATTGTTTAACGCAGGCATTTCTTGGAGAAAGGACGATGGGTTTGTTTTCCTTTTGGGGGCGTCGATCAAGGGGTTCAACGTGGGGTATTCGTATGACTGGTCCACTTCGGCCATATCTGTTGTCAGCGGCGGATCGCACGAATTGTATGTGACCTACAGTATGCCCATCGATTTGGACAAAAACAAGAGGCGTAGTTCTAAGAGCGTGAGGATTTTATAATAAAACGAAAAGAAGATCGATGCCGGGTTTAGCCCGATAAGTCGATTGCATAGACAAGAAATATGAAAAAAGGATTTTGGATGTTTGCCGTGGGTTTATTGATGTACGCATGCGGCAATCCGGCAGGTTCGAATTCTGTTGGTGGCGAGCTTACCGGTGTCGGCGGTTCTTCTTGGGCCGAGCCAGCCCCCTTCGGGATGGTGATGGTTTCCCGGGGAGCTTACGAGATGGGTACGTCGGAGAATGACTCCTTGTGGGGAATCATCGCAAACAACAAAGGCGTTTCCGTGGACGGTTTCTGGATGGACGACACCGAAATCACCAATTCGGAATATCGCCAGTATGTTTATTGGGTGCGCGATTCCATCATCCGCGAGAGGTTGGCCGACCCCGCATTTGGTGGAGACGAGACATTCAAAATCACGGAAGATCGCTATGGGGATCCTGTCACTCCTTTCCTTAACTGGAGAAAACCCATTCCTTCGCGAAATGTCAATGAAGACGAACAGAAGGCCATCGGTAGCGTTTACGTCACCAATCCTGTCACGAAGCAACGGGGACTCGATGCCTCCAAAATGAATTTCCGCTACGAGTGGTTCGACTACACCGAAGCTAACAAGCGCAAGAATAGGCTAAACCCCGAGGAACGCAATCTGAACACAGACCTTCCTGTGGACAACAAGCCTGTAATGATATCCAAGGACACAGCGTATATTGATGAAAACGGGAAGATCGTCAACCGAACTGTCACCCGTCAGTTGAGTAGCCTGTTCGATTTCCTGAACACTCGCATTGTGAATATCTATCCCGACACTACCTGCTGGGTAAATGACTTCAACAACGCATACAACGAGCCCTATGTCAGACTATACTTCTCTCATTCCGGATACAACGATTACCCTGTTGTGGGTGTCACCTGGGAGCAGGCAACCGCTTTCTGCGAATGGCGGACCGCTTTCCTCAAAATGGGTGCAGGGCCGAGGGGGCGCGACATCGAACCTTACCGCTTGCCAACGGAAGCCGAATGGGAATATGCCGCCCGTGGAGGCAAAACCGAAAACAAATATCCCTGGGACAGCAACAATTCGAAAGACAACAAAGGCTGCTTCATGGCGAATTTCAAGCCCGGAAAAGGCGACTATACGGGTGACGGAAGCTTGATTACAAATAGAGTGGGAACTTTCGCCCCTAATAGTTTCGGCCTCTACGACATGGCCGGGAATGTGGCCGAATGGACATCCACTACTTACACCGAATCGGGTACAAAACTGATGAACGACATGAATCCCCAGCATAGCTACAATGCTGCCAAGGAAGATCCGTATGCCCTGAAGAAAAAGGTGGTGAAAGGTGGCTCCTGGAAAGATGTTCAGAAATTTATCCGTTCCGACATGCGGGAAAGCGAATATCAAAACCAGCCTCGTTCCTACATCGGTTTCCGCTGTGTGAGAACACAAGTGGGGTTTGCCAAATCGAGAAAATAACCTGAATTCAACTTTCCTGCAAAAATATAGGATCATGGGAAAAAAATATAGAAGATATAAAAATGCATTGGAAAAATTTCTTGCCAGCGATGCCGGGCGACGTTTTTTCCATATTACGTACAGTGTCGGAGCGGCTATCGTGCTGCTTGGGGCGCTTTTCAAACTCAACCACTATCCGTTTGGAAATACGGTGCTTTTGGTGGGGTTAGGTACCGAAGTCTTTATATTCTTGATCTCGGCTTTTGACAGGCCCATCAAGGAATATCCGTGGGAAGAAGTTTTTCCCGAGTTTGCAACCCCCGAACAGTTGGAACAGAAGAAATTCTACGAACAGCGCAAGCGTGAAAAGGAGCAAGAGGTTTTGTCCGATTCTTCTGCAGAGAGTGATCTGCAGCCGGGATCTTCAGCCAAAGGCAATGTAACTACCTACTACCCTTCGCAGGCGGCAAATTCCGCCTTGGGAGAAGCCGGTCAAGTTGAGCCCCAAGCCATTCCGGCAAATGCCAGAAGCTCTGCTCAGGGTGGACAAGTGGTTGTCATCCCGCAGGCAGCAGCCGTTTCGCAAGTGTTGGGCGAGGCCGGAATACCGTCATCGGAAAATGCCGCCAGCGACGTGCCGGGAGGACTCACTCCTGACATGGCATCGGCATCCGAAAACTACATTTCCCAAGTGAATCGTATGAGCGAGAATGTGGAGAAATTCAACGACTTGACTCAGTCGCTCAACCAGTTGTCGGACGTACTCGTGAACTCGTTCAAGCATATTACCGACAATTCCGAAGGCATCGGAGCCAGCACCAAAGGCTACGTGTCGCAGATGGAGAACCTGAACCGAAACATTTCGGGACTGAATACAATCTATGAAATCCAGTTGAAGGGAGTTAGCAGCCAGATCAACGCCATCGACCAAATCAATGCCGGCCTCGACCGGATCAAAGGCCTCTACGAAGGGGCGATTCCGGATAGCGCCGTGTTCCGTGCAGAAACCGAAAAATTGGCACAGCAATTGAAAGACTTGAACCTCGTGTATGCCCGTATGTTGCAAGCGATGACGGTGAACATGTCCATGGGCGCAGGCTTTTCAGGAAATACAATAATAGATACGAACAAAGAATAATAGTCAACGCGAGTTTATTGCCTTAGCCGGTGTTGAATGTTGATTAAAAAGCGAATAGATGGCAACCAATAGTCCGAATTCTCCAAGACAGAAAATGATAAACCTCATGTACCTGGTATTCATAGCCTTGATGGCGATGAATATCCCGGCCGAGGTATTGGATGGGCTTGTGATGGTGGAAAGCAGCATTGATTCTTCCATAAAGAATACCGCGAGCCGCAATCAGCTGATTATGGAAGAATTTCAGGATGCTTACAATCAAAATAAAACCAAAGTTGGCCCTTGGTATGAAAAGGCATCGGACTTTAAAAAGAAAACAGATTCCATTTATTATGCGGTTCAATCCCTGAAGCTGCTCATCGTGAAAGAGGCAGATGGGGAAAAGGCTACTTTGGCGGATATAAACCACAAAGACGACTTGAATGCACCTGGAGTGGTGATGCTTTCTCCGCTGACCCACCGGGGGAAGAACCTCCGGCTGGCTGTCGATACCTACCGGAAACTTGCCATGGGCATGATTTCAGATCCGGGAAAAAAGAAAGTGGTCGAGCAAAATTTGGCGACCATCGCCCATGGGAATGCCGCCAAAGAGGGTAAGAATTGGGAAGCATCGCTTTTCGACCAAATGCCGGTGATTGCATCGATCACCATGCTTACCAAGTTGCAAAGCGATATACGGCAGACGGAAGGGGAAGTCCTCTCCAGCCTTTTGGCCAACGTGGACATAGGCGACTTCCGTGTCAACCAGATAAATGCCTACGTGGTGTCTAAGTCCAACATCATCATGAAGGGCGGAAGCTTCGAGGCGAACCTCATCCTTTCGGCCGAGGATTCGACAAAACGGCCGCGCTTTTTTGTCAACGGAAGATATTTGGACGGAGGGTTGCGTGGAATCTACCGCGCAGGAACCGGTGCTGTCGGCACATTCCCTGTCAAAGGTTACGCAGAACTTACCCGCGGTGACGGCTCAATCTTGCGACGTGAATTCTCGAGCGAATATACCGTCATAGAACCCATGGCAACCGTTGCTCCCGTGTTGATGAACTTGCTCTATGCCGGGATTCCCAACGAACTGAGCATTTCCGTGCCGGGAGTTCCAAGCCAGAACGTTTCCGCCACGATGCAAAACGGATCCTTGACGCGCGATGGCAACAGGTGGTTTGCCCGCCCTGCCCGTGTAGGTCAGGAGGCTACTATTGTGGTCACGGCGAAGGTTGGCGATCGCACGCAGGAAGTGGCCCGCAAGCAGTTCCGGGTACGCGCTTTGCCCGATCCGACTCCTTTCATCGAATACGAAGATGGCGGTAATCAGAAGAAATTCAAAGGAGGAAGGGTCTCGAAAGCCGTTCTGGTTGGAGCATCGGGTCTAAAGGCGGCGATAGATGACGATTTCCTGAATATATCATTCACGGTACTGAGCTTCAGTACTATATTTATTGATGGAATGGGAAATGCGATTCCGGAGGTGTCGAGTGGGTCTAATTTCTCCGAGCGTCAAAAGGAACAGATCAAACGTTTGTCGAGAGGAAAGTATTTCTTCATTTCGAGTGTCCGGGCAAAAGGTCCCGACGGAATAGAAAGGGACATTTCCCCGATGGAGGTTAGAGTAAATTAATGCGAATAAGTTGATGAAGATGAAACATATTCTTGCCATAATGATAATTGCGCTTGCGGGGCAGGTGTTGACGCTTTCGGCTTCGGCACAAGAAACCGCGCGTGACCGGATCAACCGCCGCAACAATGCGCAGCAAGCTGCGGCTAATGCCGTTCCCCAACTGTCGGTGAGGGCAGCCAACATGAATCAGTCGATGACCCAGGATTTGAGCAATGTGCGTTGGATGCGCGAGATCTATCGCCTGGTGGACTTGAACAAAGAAAAAAATGCTCCCTTGTATTATCCTGTGGAGCCGATTGGCGACAGGATGAATTTCTTTACCATGATTTTCAGGTTGTTGGCTTCGGGGAGTATCAATGCCTACGAATTTCTCGATGGGAAAGAGATCTTTACCGATCAATATCAGATCAAATTCAAGGAAGGTTTTCTTGATAGGTTCAAGATTCTCTACCACGAAGAAGGCGGCAAGTATGTTGTCGATGATAGCGATGTTCCCAGCAACGAAGTGACTGCTTACTATGTGAAAGAAGCTTGGTATTTCGATCAGTCGAACTCCGTGGTGGATGTCAAGACGTTGGCCATTTGTCCGGTATTGTATCGTCAGGATGACTTTGGAACAGTGGCGATCCCCACTCCGTTGTTTTGGCTTCCTTATGAAAACATCCGCCCTTATGCTGCCCGCATGCCGATTATTACCTCCAGCTTGAACAATGCCTCTACTGGCACGGTGGATGATTTTTTCCGTAAACGCTTGTTCCAAGGGGAAATCTACAAGACCACCAACATGAAAAATCAAGCCTTGGCGCAACTTTATCCGAACGACACGATCCGGAAAAAAGAGCAGGCCAAAATTGAAGCACAATTGTCGCAGTTCGAGAAAAACTTATGGGCCACTTGTGCCGAATGCGACAGCCTCTCGCATCTTGCCCAAAAAGAGCCGGTGAAGGCTGCCTACAAATCGGGTAACGGAAAAAAACGGACGAACGAGCCTCTTGCGGACAAGAAATCGAGCACGCAGAAGTCGAGTGTGCAGAAATCGAGCGGCAGCCAAACAAAATCGAGCACCAGCTCAGCCCCCAAAAGGAGCATGAGGAACAGACGATAAGCTTCGCTTTTGATCTTATAGTGTAAGGAATTTCCTTCGATTAGGCTTTTCAAAGCTATGATCGAAGGTTTTTTTTACTGTGCAAGATGCAGGTTCCTTGGTGCAGGCTGTGGTTCAAAGCTAACAGTTGGCGTTCTGGCTATGCGGTAGGAAATTTACCGTCTCGGAGAAAGCTTACTTTAATATGTTAAAAGAGCCGATTTTGTTTTATTTGTGAATTGTTTTTTGCAACTTTACTCTATCTATAATAACCTTAATATCAAAATTCTATGAAGCAGTTTCGAATCACAATTACAGTGTGTGTATTTCTGCTTGTCGGGTTATTTCTCACCCCGGTTTTTGCTCAAAGCGGCAACTCAATATTTACCGTGAGCGGTATCGTGAAGGATCAGAAAACTAACAAGACAATCGAGTACGTGAATGTCAGTGTCAAGGGTAGCAATGTAGGCACCATCACCAATGCGGATGGTACATTCTTGCTGAAAGTGCAACGCAGCAATCAGCCCCGGATCCTTGAGATCTCCTCCTTAGGGTATGCAACGGCTCAGTTCACCATGGAAGAAACCGATGCAAGCAACAAGGTGTTCTTTCTCCAGCCCAATTCTGTCATCTTGAAAGAGGTAGAGGTGGTGAAAGTGGACCCGAAGGCGGTTGTGGAGCAGGCAATCAAGAAAATACCGGCAAACTACAACAGCCATCCCTCTTTGAATATCGGATTCTATAGGGAAACTGTGCAGAAGGGAAAACGTTTTATCCACATATCGGAGGCCGTGGCCAAAGTGCTCAAGTCTCCCTATGCCGACAATTCTGTTGAAAAAGATCGGGTGAAGGTGTTCAAGGGCCGAAAATTACTCAGCCCCAAACTCGATGACACCCTGGCCGTGAAATTGGTGGGCGGACCCACCCAAGGGGTTTACCTTGATGCGGTGAAGAACCCCGATGTCTTTGCAAACGACCTCCAGTACTACAGTTTCAGACTCAACGATTATGTGACCATCGATGGACGGATGCATTACGTGATCTCTTTTGTTCCGGCCGTCAAAATAGACGATCCTCTCTGCAGTGGCCTGCTCTACATCGACAAGGAAAGCTACACTCTTTCGCGTGCCGAACTAAATCTGGACATATCCGACAAGGACAAGGTCACGAAGCGGATCTTGCAGAAGAAACCAGCCGGGTTGAGGTTTACCCCCACGAAGGTGTCTTACCTGATTAATTATAAAAAAACAGGGAGCTTCACTTCGCTGAGCTACATCCGCTCTGAAATAAAATTTAAGTGCGACTGGAAGCGCAAGCTGTTCGCCACAAACTATACGGTGATTTCCGAATTTGCGGTCACAGACAGGGACGATAGCCCAACCGAAACGATTGGGGGAAGAGATTCTTTCCGTAGCGATGATATCTTGTCCGACAAAGTGGAAAGTTTCTACGACGAGAAATTTTGGGGCGACTACAATATTATCGAACCTACAGAATCGTTGGAAAAAGCGGTGCTCAAGCTTAAGAAGGTGTATAAATAATTTGAACAGGCAATAGAACCAGCAAAGTGCGGGAACCGAAATGGCTCTTCGCACTTTGTTTTTTATTCTAACCCAGAAAAAGAGATAGCTCTGTTGTTCGGTCGGCGTGTAGCGGCTACGGGGTCATTCGACATACTCTTTTGGCGTTTTTCCAAACTCAGCCTGGAAGCATTTAGAAAAATAGGAGTGGGAAGAAAATCCCACCATGTACATCACTTCTGCCACGGTGAATTTCTTTTGCGAAAGCAGCATCGCCGCCTTCTTCAGCCTTACCGAACGGATGAATTCCACCGGTGCCATTCCTGTCAATTGCTTGACCTTCCGGTATATCTGTTTTGAACTAATTCCCGAGACTGTGCTTAGTGCATTCACATTCAAATCGGAATCGCTGAGCTTTTGCTCGATGATCTCGATGATCTCCGAAAGGAACTTTTCATCGCTCGACACTACTTCCTCTTTTTTCGGGGTAGTGATTGCCTCTAACCGCAGTTTTTCCTGCATCTGTTGTTGGCTGGCAATCACTTGCTCCACTCGCGAAAACAGCAGTTGCGGGTCGAATGGCTTGGAAACAAATGCCTCCACATGCAGGGTTAGGCTTTCGAGTTCGGTGTCACGGTCGTCTTTGGCTGTGAGCAGGACGATGGGGATCACTGCTGTTTGTGTGTTCTTCTTTAGTCGTTTCACCATCTCCAGGCCATTCATCACGGGCATCATGATATCCGAGATTATCAATTTGGGATGGACCTTTTCAGCCAGTTCCAATCCGATTTTTCCGTTTTCTGCCACTTTGCAGCGGTATTTCTCTGACAAAAGGTTGAGGATGAATTCCGCTATTTCGGGTTCGTCTTCCACAATTAGTATTTCGGGTTCGTCTTCCTTTCCAGATTCAGCGTTTGTTTGGGCGGGGATGTTTTCCATAGCATCTCCCAATCCGGGCAAAGACACGGTGAAGGTAGTTCCCTGATTTTCTTCCGACTGCACGCTTACCGTTCCGCCGTGCTGCTCTGCATATTTTTTGACGATGTAGAGGCCGATACCACTTCCTTCTTTTCTCCTGGCTGTTTTTGAAGACTGGTAGTAGCGCTCGAAAATATAGCCTGTCTCGTTGGCTGGCACGCCGATGCCAGTGTCGCTGACCATAATGGCTAAGGTTTGATTGGTCGTATTGTAGTTCAAACGCATGGACACCTGCCCACCGTCTGGCGTGAATTTGCAGGCATTGGAAAGCAAATTGGAGAGCAGGGCTTCCATTTTGAGGGTGTCCACCATCAGGTAGAGTTGCTGTTGATTGCTACTGAAAGAAAAGTCTATGTTTTTCTCCTTGACATCTTCCTGAAACATCGAGAAAATACTGCGGGCAAATTCCACAAACTCCATTTTTGCCAGCACCAGATTTGGACTCAGGTTTCCTTCGTTCCGGTTGAAGTCCAGCACCTGCCTTATCAGCGAGTTTAGTTTCAAGGCGTTCCGCTGGATTGTCTCTAATTGTCTTTTCTTGGAAATGTCTTTTGTCTCCGACAGCAGTTTGCTTACGGGTGCTATAATCATGCTCAACGGAGTCTTGAATTCGTGCGACACATTGGTGAAGAAATCTAATTTGAGATTTGTCAACTCCACCGTTTTTTCCTTTTCAATGCGTTCTATCCGCAAGTTGTGCTTCACCCGGAAAAAATTAGCTGTCCACAGCAACAGACTCATCGCTGCCGCCACGTAGAGCAGTTTGGCCCAGATGGACAAGTGCCAGGGTGGGGAAATGGTGAAGTTGAACTCTTTGCCGCCAGGTGCAGGTTTGCCCGATTCGTCGAGTTTGCTTATCTCCAAGGTGTAGCCGCCATACGGCAGGTTGGAGAAGGTTATCCGGTTGACATTCTGCTTCAATACGCTCCAATCCTTGTCCAACCCTTTCAGACGATACGCAAATTTGGCAGCGCCTTCGTCCGAATAATTCAGGTCGGAGAATTCGAAGGTCAGGTTGTTTTCCTGATAATCGAGTGCCAAATCCGAAAGGTAGCGGATGCTTTGCTTTGCCGGCTGAATGTCCGCAGCCAATAATTTGTTATTGATATAGAGGCCAGTTAGCACAACATGGGAAAAAGCGGAAGATTCCTTCAGTACATTGTTGTCAAGGATCATGATCTGGTCCACCCCTCCCAGATATACTTTCTTGTTTTCCCGGTCGTAATACAGGCACGAATAGGATTTGTTGGGGATGTTGAGCCTCCTGATCCGAAAACTCTTTTTGTTCACCGCCAAGATGCCGTCCACCGTTGAGACCCAAATGTCTCCTTCCACTTCATGGAGCGCCATCACCTCGTTTTGTCCGTATGTGTCGAACCGAATAAATTCCGAGCGATTGTCTATCGGGTTGATTCTGGTCAAACCGTTGGTGGTGCCCAGCCACATGAAGCCGTCTGAATCCCTAATTATGTAGTTTGGGTTTTGTCTATTTCCCTTTGGGCCGATTTCGATTCTCTCGATTTTTCCCGAGCGAGGGTCGATCTTGTTGATTCCATTGTTGTAGAGGTGTACCCACACTTTGCCCATGTTGTCTTCCACAATCTGGTTGACGAAATTGCCAGACAATCCGTTCTTGGTCGAATAATTTTTTTCCGCCATATATGTCCCCGGCGAATTCATCAGTTTCTTCTTGTCAACAACGAATATCCCGCCTAAACAAGTTGCTACCCAAAGCTTTCCCCGGCTGTCTTGGAACATGTAGTATGACCAGTTGGAATTGAATGTTTTCGAAGAGTCAACGATCGAGTAGTGTACAAATTGTTTCTTTTGATAATCATAGCGGTTTATGCTGCCGTCCGTAGCTATCCAAAGGTTTTGGTCGGGGTCTTCATAAATGTAACGTATTCTATTGTGCGAAATCGGATATTTGGCGTCCCCCATTTTATACCACAACGCTTCGCCGGACTGATTGGCGACAGAATTGGCCATTATCAGCCCGTTAGTGCCACCGAGCCAGAAATTATGGCGGGAATCCTTGAAGATTGAATAAAAACGGTTACCGTCGCCCACGCCCGTTATGGAGGCAATGGGAACCGGCTGTAGCGATCTGTTGAAGCGGGCGAGCGATATGCCGTTGTCGGTGCCCATCCAGATGTTGCCGTTCTTGTCGGCAAATACGCTCCAGACAATGTTGTTTATCAGAGAGGCACTGTTGCGCGAGTCGTGCAGGGAATGTTCCACCCTGTTCCGGTCTCCGTCGTAGCAATACAAGCCGTTGTCGGTTCCCAGCAGTAGGTTGTGGTTGTCATCCAAAGCCAGCGACTTGATGGAATTGTCGTGGAATGCACTGATCTCTTCCACCTGGTTCAGGGTTGGATGGTATTTGTATAGTGCGCCTTCCGTACCCACCCAGATGGTGCCCGTCCGGGTGTCTTCAAGCAGTGAATTCA
>MKRS01000302.1 GCA_001897035.1 Bacteroidales bacterium 45-6 | reverse complement strand
CTGTGCTTTCCCCGAGTTCTTTCTTTTGTACACATTCCCGACATTTAAGATATGCAAGAAGCACCGCTGATTTGGTTCAGCGGTGCTTTTTTGTGCTATATATTAGCGGCTAACAATTATATTCTGTATTTTTGGAAAATCGTATATCTAAAAACTGGACTACCATGAATAACTTGATTGAATTGAAATTTGATACGCCCAACCACGGCGGTTTCTATATCTTCGAAGAAGGGAAACAATTGGCCGAATTAGAATTCTCGATCAACGGCAAATCCTTGACTGCTTACCACACGGGTGTGCGCCCTGAATTGGAAGGGCAGGGGATAGCTGGGAGGCTGTTTAATGCCCTTGTGTCGTATGCGAGGGACAACGAATACAAGATTGTACCTACTTGTTCCTACGTGCTGGCAAAGCTCTCGAAAAGCCACGAGGAATTTGCCGATGTGTGGGAGTGATTCTAACAGCTTATTAGACTAAGTCGATTGTAAGATTGCTTGCGGAATCAGGTAAGGGCCTTGATGTTGCTCAACGCAATTATTATTTGCGGTGCGTAAGGGGGCGGCTTTGATCTCTCGATTTGTGTATTTGTGGTATTCTGTTGAACCTTTTATCAATTCACGGCGTTACTGACGGTTCTGTATTTTGAGTTTTGTCAAGGCACAAAATTTCAGTATATTGTATGGTCGTTGGAGAAACAACAAGCAATCAAGAATGAAACAATCAAGAAAGATAGTTTTCTATATTCTAATTGGACTTTCAGTTATTGGGATTCCTATTTCTGTTTTCGGTATCATCAACACTATGGTCAGTCTGAAGTATGAAACTAAAAGTCCATCAGATTGCATCTCGTTGGTAACTGGGCAAGATTTATGCATGACGATTCAGATGTTAAAGGCTCTTACGGTTGCTTTCGTTTTGATTATAATGCTCCTATTGGTCTTTAGAAAGCGAATTTTAAGTGTAACATAATGCGAGTTTGATGTAAGTGTTTTTTTGCATTTCACTCTTTTTCCATAGGAAATACAGCTCGGTAGAACAAAATTCAACTCCTTGCGCTTATCATCTCCTATAGGGATGAAACATCCACAAAGGTGCATACCTACGGCATGTAGCCTTTGTGACATTCCCTTTTCTACCGAGCGAATATCCCGATGGGATATTTCTTCCTCACCAATATGCAAAGTGGTTGCGCGCAATTCTCTTTTTGCTCCGTTTTGATGATTCGTATCCATGCAATAGCTTCGATGAATTACTTCGAATTCATTTAAAATAGATGAAAGAATGAAGAGGAATGTATTTGCTGATATTCTTAATACTGCAGTATTTACCACAAGGTTTGTACTCGATCTTTGTAGTCCTATCTTGTTTGTTGATCATTATCAAGAAGATGGTGCTTGGTCGTTCTCTGGTATTGAAGATTGTGAGGAAAAGATGTGAGAATTATTTCTTTAGAGGAAGCTATTGAAATTGATAATTCTTTATTATCCACTGCTGATTTACCTTTCGGGTGGTAGGCATATACAGAAAATAAGGATGCTAAATGGATAATTCAACAAA
This sequence comes from Bacteroidales bacterium 45-6, assembly GCA_001897035.1. Lineage (GTDB taxonomy): Bacteria > Bacteroidota > Bacteroidia > Bacteroidales > Dysgonomonadaceae > UBA1309. The sequence continues at coordinate 9,328 of MKRS01000302.1, read as the reverse complement.
TAGGTAATGAATAATGCTGTCATGCGCTTCTCGGCAGGAACTGTCATTGCCTGTATTTCTCCTCTATGTCGTCTTCTAACATGCTTAGGTAAGAAGCGTAGCGGCTTTCGCTGATAAGGTGTTCTTCCACGGCTTGCCTGACCGCGCATCCGGGTTCTTGCAGGTGGAGACAGTTGTGAAAACGGCAATTTTCGGCATGTTTGAAGAGATCGGGAAAGAAGTGGTAGATTTCCTCTCTGGCCATGTCGATGGTGCCGAAACCCTTAATGCCAGGGGTGTCGATGATGTATCCTCCTTCGGGGAGGGCGATCATTTCGGAGAAGGTGGTGGTGTGCATTCCCTTGTTGTGGGAGGATGATATGGCACCTGTTTTGAGGTCGGCTTCTGGCACGAGTAGGTTGATGAGCGTGGATTTGCCTACGCCGGAATTTCCGGAGAAGAGCGAAATTTGGTTCTTTAGTAATTCACGTAGTTTGTCGATACCTTCGTTGTTGCGGGCGGAAATTTTGAGGCAGGGATAGCCGATTTGTTCGTAAAGCGCCACCAAGGCGTCCACGTAGTCGGTTGTTTCCGCATCGTAGGCATCCATCTTGTTGATGACGATGGTGGCAGGCACACGGTAGGCCTCTGCGGAGGCGAGGAAACGGTCGATGAAGGTGGTGGAAGTGGTGGGGTAGTTGGCGGTGACAATCAACAGCACGCGGTCGAGATTGGCGGCGATGATGTGCGATTGCTTGGAGAGGTTGGACGAACGTCGAATGATGTAGTTTTTGCGGTTTTCTATTTCCGTGATGAAGGCAGCTGTCCCTTCGCTGCTGAGCAGGATTTTTACGCGGTCGCCTACCGTCACGGGATTGGTGCTGCGGATGCCCTTTAGCCGAAAGTTACCTTTCACCTTACATTCGATTTCGCCGTCTTCCGTTTTCACGAGATACCAGCTTCCCGTGTTCTTAATTACTAAACCGCTTTTCTCCATTTTGTATGTTCGGATATAAAAAATCAGGAGAACATTTTCGTCCCAGTGATATGGGGAAAATGTTCTCCCAAGTTATATGAATGCACGCCTTTTTTCAGACGGTGAGGATTTCTTTTTCCTTGGCTGCAAAAATTTCGTCCACCCGTTTGATGAACTTGTCGTGGATTTTTTGCACTTCTGCTTCCGCGTCCTTGGCCAGATCTTCTGCCACGCCGTCTTTCACCGACTTCTTGATGGTGTCGATGGCATCCCGACGGGCATTGCGCACGCTGATTTTGGCATCTTCGGCTTCTTGTTTCGATTGTTTCACAAGGGATTTGCGCCTTTCTTCGGTCAAAGGCGGAATTCCGAGACGGATGATCTCGCCGTTGTTTTCGGGAGTGATTCCTACTTCGGAATCAATGATTGCTTTTTCGATGTCTCTCAAAAGGCCTTTTTCCCAAGGCTGGATGATGATGGTTTTGGCATCCGGAGTGTTGACAGATGCAACGCTTGTGAGAGGTGTGAGCGAACCGTAATAATTAACACGGACGCCGTCCAAAATTTTGGGGTTGGCCTTTCCTGCACGGATGTGGGCCAAAGATTCTTCCAGAAATTCTACTGCCGACTGCATTTTGTCGGAAGCATTTTTTTTGATTCTACTTAAATCTTCCATTCTGAGTTTGAAAATTATAAATAATTGATTGTTTGTTCTTTTTCGCTTGTTAAACGTGGACGTATGTTCCGATTTCTTCTCCGTTCATCACTTTTTTTAGGTTTCCAGGAGTGTCCATGTCGAATACGATGATGGGCAGGTTGTTTTCCTTGCACATGGTGGTGGCGGTGAGGTCCATCACCTTGAGGCCCCGGTTGTATATTTCGTCGAACGAAATGGTCTGGAATTTCACTGCATTTGGGTTTTTCTCCGGATCGGAATCATAGATGCCATCGACACGGGTGCCTTTGAGCATCACGTCGGCTTCCACTTCGATGCCGCGGAGGGAAGAGCCTGTGTCGGTGGTGAAAAATGGATTACCTGTTCCGGCCGAGATAATGACTACTTCGCCGTTTTCCATGGCTTCTATGGCCTTCCATTTCGAATAAAATTCCCCTATGGGTTCCATCCGGATGGCGGTGAGCACGCGTGCTTTTTGCCCGATGGAAACCAGGGCCGAACTCAGGGCCAGGCTGTTGATGACGGTGGCGAGCATCCCCATTTGGTCTCCTTTGACACGGTCGAAGCCTTTGTTGGCTCCCGAAAGTCCCCTGAAAATGTTTCCGCCTCCGATGACAATTGCGATCTGCACGCCCAAATCGGCAATGTCCTTGATCTGTTGTGCATATTCGGACAGCCGCGCTTCATCTATTCCCGATTGCTTATTGCCCATCAGCGATTCGCCGCTGAGTTTCAATAGTATTCTTTTGAATTTAGCCATTGCTTTTTCTTGTGTGAATTTCAATTTCGTTTTCGAACAACAAATCTACTATATTTTTTGATATTATTCAAGCTTATTGAGTTACCTGGTGATCTTGTGACCAATAATCGAAGGCCGCTCGATCGAAAGGTCTTGCCGTTTCTTGGTTGTTCTCTCATTGGCGTGGTGCATAATAAATGACACACACTCCGAGAAGGACAATGAGAGCGCCGATGATGTCGTACTTGTCGGGGACGAACTTGTCGAAGAGCATTGCCCAGACGATAGACATCACCACAAAGATGCCGCCGTAGGTGGCATAAACCCTACCAAAATTGGCTGTTTGCCATGTGGCTACAACACCATAGAGTGCGAGGACACATCCTCCCAGAAGGCCAAACCACCACGGCTTATCGCCCTTGAGGGATAGCCACAGGAGGTAGCCTCCGCCTATTTCGCAGATGCCGGCAAGGATGAAAATAGCAAGGGATTGCAGGATATACATTTGCGTCTAATTTTGATTTTTGAAATTCAATCTATATTTAGCTGACTGGCTAATCATTAAATTATCACATTGGCATATTGGCACATTTCCTTAGGTGTGGCTTCCGGTGTAATAGTTGTAATCCTTCAAAAAGGTGTTAATCATCTGCGAATTGGTGATGAAGGGATTTGGCGTGTTCATAATCGAGAGGATCTTGTCGGCTATCTTTTGCAAGAGAATGCCGTTCTTGTTTTTTTCGGCCAACTGGAGGTTCTCCTTCACAATGCGGATGTCGTTGTCCGAGAAAAGCATGATCTGGTTTCGGGCGAAACAGGGCTGGTAATTTTCCTGGATGTCCATGAGGATGGTGTGTGAAAGGTTGTATTTCGACTTTTCCGAGATCACGGCCGTGCCTGCTGCCAGGTCGCCCAACCGGCGGGTGTGCTTGTTGAACACCATGGACAGGATGCCGGGAATGGGGGTGAGGTAGATGTCGATGATGGAGAAAATCCAGCGGATGAAATAGTCTAAGAATCCCGATTGGTAGCCGTCTATTTTCACCACCTTGATTTTTAAAAGCATCTTGCCGAATGTGCGCCCGTCGAGGAATGTTTCGCAGGCTAAGCTGTAGAAAAAGAAAGGAAGCATCAACAGGAGATATATCGCTGTTTTATAGTCGTACATTTGGGAAAGGGCTTCGCCGAAGACGAAAAAAATCAGGATGAGGTAGGCGATCCGGATCAAGAAATCGGCCAGAAAGGCGAGTATTCGTTCGCCAATGGAAGCCGGGGTGAAAAATAATTGGATGTTTTGTGTTGTATTTATGTATAAATTAGGCATATTTTTTATATTTGTGAACGAATTATGAGAGAAATTGCATTTATAAAACAAAACAAGGAGAAGTGGATAGAGCTGGAGGGGCTTATCCAGGTGCAGGATAACCGTAATCCGGACGAATTGGCTCAGGCTTATATCCGGTTGTTGAATGATTTGTCCTACAGTCAAACATATTACCCCAAAAGCAAAACTACAGAATACTTGAATAGCCTTGTTGCGCAAATATATAGAAAAATATATAAAACCAAGCGGTTGGAGCGAAACAGATTGGCCAAGTTTTTTTTGGACGAAGTCCCGGAACTGGTGTATTGCTACCGGAAGGAGTTGGTTTTTGCCTTTGCCTTGTTTTTGTTCTTCACCTTCGTGGGGGCCGTTTCGGCCGCCTACGACGACCGCTTTGTGCGTGTGATAATGGGCGACGAGTATGTGAACCAGACGTTGGAGAACATCAAGAATGGGGATCCGATGGCCGTGTACAAGTCGGCCGGCTCGGTGGACATGTTTATGGGCATCACCTTCAACAACATCTGGGTGGCCATGAGAGCCTATATGTATGGCATCACTGCCGGAGTGCTCACCTTTATGGTGTCGATGAGCAATGGCATCATGCTCGGTTCGTTTCAGTATTTTTGTTACGAGCAGGGCGTTTTCCAGGAATCCCTTCGCGCGCTCTGGCTTCACGGGGCGATGGAGATTTTCAGCATTGTGATCGCGAGCATGTGCGGCTTTGTTCTGGGAAATGCCTGGCTGTTTCCCGGGACATATTCGCGGAAACATTCGTTTGTGATAGGGGCAAGGGATAGTGCGAAAATCCTCGTCAGTGTTTTGCCTTTTTTTGTGATCGCAGGTTCCATAGAAGGCTTCGTGACCAGGTATTCGAACACCATGCCTCTGTGGCTGAATATTTTCATCATCACCACCACGCTTTCGGTCATGTGTTTCTATTACTTGATTTACCCATTCGCAAAACAAAAAAAGGATATTTATGCCAAATTACCAGCTTTACAAACAACGGAAGTTTAACGATTATCTGAACGACACCATCCAGTTTTTCCGCCAGTTTGGGGGAGATTATTTCAAGAAATTTTTTCTCGTCAACGGAGGGATAATTCTGGTGGTGTGTGTTCTCCTCTACTTTGCGGCGAGGTATTTTACCACCGGAAAATTAAAGCAAGATTTTGCCTATGGCATTGGCGACGGCTGGGGCACAGTGCTTATTTTCGGTTTAATCAGCCTTGTGGCCGGTTTGGCCTATACGGTGTTCAGCTTTGGCTTTCCGAACGCCTATTTTGACACCTTAGAGGAAAATAAGCCGGATGAAAAAGCATCCCCTTCCGACATTTTAAAAAGCATCGGGCATATTGCCGGAGACGTGCTCCTCTTCCTTGTTATTTCCCTGTTCATCTTCCTTCCCCTTTATATCGTCTTGGCAATTGTGAGTAAGGTGCTGATGCCTTTCGTTGTCGGCTATTTTATTTTAGCCTTCGGGTTTTGTTTCCTGCTGACATGGTTCAACTTGTCCCTGATTGTGTATGTGAGGGATTATTACTCTGGCTATTTCGAGTCGCTTGGTAGTGCTTGGAAGATGATAATTCAGAATTTCAAGCACATCATCGGGGCAAATGTCGTCTTGTTTTTGATCCTATATATTGTACAAACCCTTGTCACCTTCGTCCCTTCGATGATAGCCAGTTTGCTCTACCTCTCGTCGGGCAGGCACCTGTATTCGAATGGTTTCTTCGTGTTTATCGGCATGGCATATATTTTGATGATTATCACAGCGAGTGTTATCAGCAATATGTTTTTCGTGCAGCAATTCCTTGTTTATTTCAGCTCGGTCGAAAAAGGAGAAAATGTACAGTCTATCAGTGACTTAGATTCTATCGGACAACATGAAGATTAGGCTGATATACCTGTTTTTTGTTTGCTTGATCCGTGGCGTTGCAATGGGTCAGAACATGCCGGACAGCGTAATGCCCCCCGACATCAAGGAAATGGTAGCGACTGGTGCGCATACCCCGTACATGGAAAAGATGGACCAGTTGTTGAAAACAGTTCCCTGGGACAAGTCGCCCCATGAGGTGAAGCGGATCGATCCCAACTTTAAGGAGAAATACTTGCAAGACAGCGAATTTGATTATGGACGGAAGGAAGGTGGAAATTCTTTTTGGACATCCCTGAAAAAATCGATTCTGAAATTGTTGAGGGGACTCTTCGGGCTCAGCCCAAACGTTTCGCCTGATTTTTTCCCTATCTTGCTGAAGGTTCTCAGCGGGCTTGTCATCCTTGTCGTGATCTATTTTGCCGTCCGGATATACCTTAGCCACAAGGGAAAATGGTTTCTTGAAAAGAAAAACGACACCCTTGATATAGATGTGCACGATGTGGCGCAATTGATCCAATCGGCCGATTTCGCTTCCCTGATTGCCGAAGCCGAGAAAGAAAATGACACGCGGCTCAGCATCCGCTACTACTACCTGTGGCTGTTGAAGAAGTTGAAGGATGGCGGTGTGATCGAATGGTTGCCAGACAAGACCAATTCGAACTATCTCTATGAAATAAAAAATGCGGAGGTGAAGAATCAGTTCTCTCACCTCTCTTACCTCTACGAATACATCTGGTATGGCGAATTCTCGATCAACGACCGGGAGTATCAGGAGGCCAAGACCACTTTCGGAAATTTTCTGCGAAAGGAGGTGAGGCGTGGGTAAGGCGATGAAATTCTATCTGGCCGGACTGGTGGCCGTGTTGCTGATTATCTTCCTGATCGATAGCGGAAAGGTGAAGCCCGTAGATTGGGAGCAAAGGTATTCTCTCGACACCAAGAACCCTTACGACTTGTATGTGTTCAATGCGGAAATTGAGAATTTTTTCAATTCCCGAAAGGTAGAACGGGAATGGCTCTCTCCTTATGAACACATAAAAAGAGGCGGTGTAAAGTCAAATTATTTGATAATCAACAAGAACATGCACGGCTTGAGCGATTCCCTGTTGCTGGAAGATGTGGCCGAAGGTAGCAATCTGTTTATCAGCAGCGAGAATATCTTTGCCGATTTCGTGGCCATTCTCAAGGTGAAATATGCCAATATCGACCCCGAAATGCTGCTCGATGGAGAACATAGCAATTACCTCCAACTTTCGATGACAAACAAGACCTGGGGGCAGAAAAAATACAGGCTGGAGCCGGTGAACAACTCTTTTTCGTTTGTAGAAATGGATCCCGCCACCACCACCATCCTCGGCACGCAAACGAAGCCCGACGGAAAAGTTTCTCCCAATTTCGTGCGGGTGAAGTACGGCAAGGGCTACGTCTTTCTGCACAACCATCCGCAGGTTTTCACCAATATGGAACTCTTGGAAAAGCCCGGCGGTTCGGAAGAATATGTCGCCAACTTGTTGTCGTATTTGCCTAAGAATTTGCCCGTGGTGTGGTTTGTGAATGGGCAGACCACCAATTTCGGCGCACCCGACAATAGAACTCCCCTTTCCATTGTCTTTGAATATCCCGCCTTGCGGATTGCGTGGCTGATCCTGATCTACGGCTTGTTGCTGTTTGTGATTTTCCATGTCAAGCGCCGCCAGCGGGTGATTCCTGTTGTGCAGCCGTTGCGGAACACCACCATCGAGTTTGTGCAAACCATTGGAAATCTTTATTTTCAGGAAGAAAGTGCAACGGAGATTGTGGATAAGAAAATTACTTATTTCTTGGATAAAGTCCGCACCCGCTACTACCTCGATACCTCCAAGCTCGACGAACGCTTTGCTCTGAAGTTGCAACTCAAATCGGGCAAGGATCCGTTGCTTATCGAAAAAATCATGAAGCAGATCTTTCAATTCAAGAGGTTGAAATCGGCTGTGCCGGACGACTTGGTGAAGCTGAACGACCTGATCGAAGAATTTTGGAAGAAATAACAATTTGTAATTAAATGAAATAACTATATGGAAAACGAGCTAAACGAACCGACAGCCATACATTTCGAATCGCGTCTCGACATGAGCGAGTTGTCGCAGGGGATGGATGCCATCCGCACAGAATTGAAGAAAGTGATTGTTGGCCAGGACAAAGTGATCGACTACTTGCTGGCTGCTATGCTGGCCAACGGGCATGTGTTGCTGGAAGGTGTGCCGGGCGTGGCCAAAACCATGGCCGTGAAGCTGCTTGCCAAAACCCTTGACCTGAAATTCAGCCGGATCCAATTCACTCCCGACCTGATGCCCGCCGATATTCTCGGGACATCGATTTTCGACTTGAAAAAGAGTGAATTTGAGTTTCATCCCGGACCCGTTTTTGCCAATTTAGTGCTCATCGACGAGGTTAACCGCGCTCCGGCGAAAACCCAGGCTGCGCTTTTCGAGGTGATGGACGAACGGCAAATCACCATCGACGGGAAAACCTATACGATGGAGACTCCTTTCTTGGTGATGGCCACCCAGAATCCCGTAGAGCAAGAAGGAACCTACCGGCTTCCCGAAGCGCAACTCGACCGTTTCATGTTCAAGGTGCTGATCGATTATCCGGCACTGGAGGATGAGTTTGAAATCATTCGCCGGGAACACGAGGCGGTGGACGGCGACAAGACGGCTGATGTGAACACCGTGGTGGACGGGGCAAAGCTTTCGGTGTATAAGACCCTTGTGCGTAGCATCGTGGTGGAGAAACACCTCATCGAATACATCGCCTGCATTGTGCAAAGCACCCGTGAAAATCCGTTTCTCTACTTGGGAGCATCGCCCCGCGCCTCGCTTGCGATATTGAATGCTTCCAAAGGATTCGCCGCTTTGCGCGGCCGCGACTTTGTGACGCCCGACGACATCAAGGATTCCGCTGTTGTGGTGCTTCAGCACCGCATCCTCGTTTCGCCCGAAAAAGAAATGGAAGGGGTGAAGGCGGAAGAAATAGTGAAGCAAATTATCGACTCGGTAGATGTGCCACGCTAAATGAAAATAATCAAGTCGTTATATGTCAATCACCTGTTCTTCTACATCCTGATGGGTGTAGGGGGATTGTTTCTCGTCTCGTTTTTTGTGAAATGGCTCTATCCGGTTGCTTTGGTTGTTCTGGCGGCTTTTGTGGTCATTATCCTCGTGGACGTTTTTGTCCTGTTTTCCATGAAAAATGGGGTGGATGCCGACCGGATTCTGCCTGACAGGCTGTCGAATGGCGATGAGAACCCCATCCGGATCACTTTCGTGAATCGCTATCCCTTGGCGGTGACACTCGGCGTGATCGACGAGATTCCCTTCCAATTTCAAAAGCGGGATTTTCATTTCGATGTGAAACTTGCGCCAAAAGAAAGGCGGGAAATCGAATATTTCCTGCGCCCCACCGAACGGGGGGAATACCTGTTCGGGAAACTGAATGTGTATGCACAAACCATTCTCAAACTCACATCGAGAAGGTATGTTTTCGCTGAAAACAAGGAGGTCGCCACCTATCCCTCGTTTATCCAATTGCGGAAATACGACATGATGGCTTTTTCGCACAATCTTTCCGAATTCGGATTGAAAAGGATTCGCCGTATTGGTCACACCATGGAGTTTGAGCAAATCAAGGAATATGTGCAAGGCGACGACGTGCGCACGATCAACTGGAAGGCCACCTCAAAGCGCAATGCGCTCATGGTAAATCAATATCAG
>MKRS01000301.1 GCA_001897035.1 Bacteroidales bacterium 45-6 | reverse complement strand
GTCTTGATGTTGCAAGGGGTGGGGTGGTCGGGCAGGATGGCGATGGTGATCGGTTCGTTCCACTCTTTGGTTGCTTCGTAAATGGTTTTCACCACCCGTTGGTCTAAGTATTCGATGGTCTTGGTTTTCAAGGTATAATCGCCTTCGTGACCCGCCTCGTCGCTGGCCTCGATATGCAAGTAAACAAAGTCATCTTTTTTCAATGCTTCGATGGCAGCTTGCGCTTTGCCTTCGTAATTGGTGTCGTAGAGGCCTGTGGCGCCTTCCACGTGGATCAGCTTCAATCCGGCATACTTTCCGATGCCCATAATCAGGTCAACGGCCGAAATGACCGAACCACTTTTGATTCCGAACAATTCCTGCAAGGTCTGCATTTCGGGGCGATAGCCGGGCGACCAAGGCCAGATGCTGTTCGCCGGATCTTTTCCGACAGCTATCCGTTTCAGGTTCACTGGATGATCCTTCAATAACTCTTGCGATTTGAGGATCAGTTCGTTGAGGTAATCCGCCGTTTCGTTGGCTTCGGGCGTTGTCGGCTTAATCAGTGCGTCACGGAACGGTGTTCCCGGCACATCGTGAGGAGCAGTGCAGTCCAACTGCTTGACTCCTCCCTTCAATTTCAGAAGGTGGCGGTAGGAAACTCCGGGATAGAAACTTACTTTTCCATCGTTGAGGTGCTTGTCGAGAAACAGGATGAGCTCTTTAGCCTCTTCGTTCGAAATATGTCCGGCCGAGTGATTCTTGATTTTCTCGTTTTCCACACAAATTAGGTTGCAGCGCATAGCCATTTCTCCGGGGAGGATATCTATTCCCATGCTGGCGGCTTCCAACGACCCACGTCCTTCAAACACTTTTGGCACGTCGTATCCCATTACGGATAGGTTTGCAATTTCGCTTCCGGGTTTGAATCCTGCGGGAATAGTGTCCAACAACCCGCTTTTGCCTTTTGAAGCAAGCAGATCGATGTAGGGAGTTTTCGCCGCTTGCAAGGGCGTTTTTCCGCCCAATTCGGCAATCGGCTCGTCTGATGCGCCGTCTGCCAAGATTATAATTGTTTTCATTGTTTGATGTTTAATCCTCAAAAATAGTTTATGTGTGTTTCAGCTTATTTTCTGATATTTTTTTTATTGGAATTACCTCACATTCGCAATGCTAATTATATCGGCAAACACGCCGGCGGCCGTCACGCTTGCCCCGGCTCCGTATCCCTTGATAATCATTGGGTATTCGTTGTAGCGTTCGCTGGTGATCTGGATGATGTTGTTGCTTCCTTCCAGGTCGTAGAATGGATGGCTCATAGCCACCTCCTGAAGTCCAATTTCGCAATTACCGTTTTCGTACTTTGCCACAAAACGCAAACGCTTGCCTTCGCTTTCCAATTTTTTGCGGCGACTCTCGAATTCTTCGTCCAATTCGGGCAATGTATTCCAAAAATCGTCCAGAGATCCGTCGAAATACTTTTGCGGCACGAACAAATTCTTCTCCACGTCTTCTTGTTCCACCACATACCCAGCCTCCCGTGTCAGGATCACCAATTTGCGCGCCACGTCTTTCCCGCTGAGGTCGATGCGTGGGTCGGGTTCGGCAAAACCTTCCTCCTTGGCCATCAATACTGCTTTGCTGAAAGGGATTGTTTCGCTGATGGTGTTGAAAATATAGTTGAGTGTTCCCGAAAGCACAGCTTCGAATTTGACAATCCGG
>MKRS01000300.1 GCA_001897035.1 Bacteroidales bacterium 45-6 | reverse complement strand
GTCGATGGCGACGTCGACGAGAACCGCGCCACGCTTCATCCGGGAAAGCTGTGCGCGTGAGACCAGGCGCGGCGCCGCCGCGCCAGGGATGAGCACCGCGCCGATCACGACATCAGCGGCAAGAATCTCCTCCTCGATCGCGTGCAGCGTGGAGAAGCGCGTGCGCGCCCTGCCGCTGAAATGCTCGTCGAGTTGCCGCAAGCGCGGCAGCGAGCGGTCGAGGATCACGACATCGGCGCCGAGGCCGGCCGCCATCCGCGCCGCATGGGTACCGACGACGCCGCCGCCGATGATGGCGATGCGCGCCGGCGGCACGCCGGGCACACCGCCGATCAGCACGCCGCGGCCACCGGCATGCCGCTGGAGGCAGCGGCCCGCGGCCTCGATCGCCAGCCGTCCGGCGACCTCGCTCATCGGGGCGAGCAATGGCAGGCCGCCCGCCCTGTCGGTCACGGTTTCATAGGCGACCGCCGTAACCCCGGATTTGAGAAGACCTTCCGTCTGCTCCGGATCCGGCGCGAGATGGAGATAGGTGAACAGGATCTGCCCCTTGCGAAGCTGCAAATGCTTGTTGAAAAGCTCGAAATACGATTTAAAGTCTGCCACCGGATTGTTGTTAGGGTCTTCGTAGTCGATTCCCAAGCCTCCTCCCACGTTGATGTGCTGGAGGTTGACGCCCTTGCTTTCGAAAAGATCCTGCAACTCGTTCACCTTTTCGCACAAGGGGAGGAACGTATCCACTTCGGTAATTTGCGACCCGATGTGGAAATGAATTCCGATCAACTGGATGTGCGACATCGACTTGATGGCATAGATCACATGCTCCAGCGACGAAAGACTGAATCCAAACTTGTTTTCGTTGAGCCCAGTGGTGATGTATTCGTGCGTGTGCGCATCCACGTTGGGATTGATGCGCAAGGCCACGGAAGCCGTTTTACCCTTTTTCTCTGCCAATGAATTGATTACTTCCAGCTCGGGAAGCGACTCTACGTTGAAGCAGAAGATGTTGTAGTCCAACGCCAGGTTGATTTCCTTGTCGGTTTTTCCAACTCCGGCAAACACGATCTTCGAAGTGGGAAAACCGGCATTTGCTGCCGCCTTGATTTCATTTCCGCTCACGCAGTCGGCTCCGAAGCCTGCTGCGGCTATTTGTTTCAATATATTTTGGTTCGCATTGGCTTTCACGGCATAATGCTGGGAAAAACCATACTTGCTCACTTCTTCTTTCACAGCTTTCAACGTCCTTGAAAGCAATTCCACATCGTAATAATAGAAAGGTGTTGCTATGTTCTTAAATTTTTCTCGGGAGAATGCTCCTTTTTCCATCTTATAGTGCTATTGTATTAATAATTAATTGTTTTCAAATATCTGAATATTCAACAAATGCAGCGCATTCTTGAGGTCGGACTGCCTCACCAAAAAAGAAAAATTGAAATTGCTGCCTCCGTAGGATAGCATCCGTATGGGAACGTGCTTCAAGGCATTGAGAATCGACGACACCAAACCCGGGCTTTGCCAGTCGGCGTCGCCAATCACGGAAACGATGGCCATGTCGGTGTCCACAGCAACGGTGCCGTACTTTTTCAGGTCGTTGACAATTTCTTCCAGGTGCTTGGTGTTGTCTATCGTGAGCGACACCCCAATTTCGGATGTAGCCAGCATGTCGATAGGAGTCTCAAACTCTTCGAACACTTCGAACAAGCGGCGTAAAAATCCATGGGCCAACAACATGCGACCCGATTTGATCTGGATGGCGGTGATGCCCTCCTTTGCCGCAACGGCTTTCACCTGGTTGCGGAGGGTGGTGTTGGAAATCAGCGTTCCGCTCGCCTTCGGCTGCAAGGTATTGAGCAGTTTCACGGGAATGTTGGCCACTTTGGCTGGCAGAATGCAGGTTGGGTGCAATGCGTTCTGAGCCTCGAAGTAAGCAAGCTCAGCCGCCTCGTCGAAATTCAACTGGCCGATCGGCTTCACTTTGTCCACATACCTTGGGTCGTTGTTATAAATCCCGTCGGTTTCAGTCCATATCTGTATTTCTTCCGCATGGATGGCCGCACCGATGATGGCTGCCGAATAGCTGCTGCCTCCTCTGCGCAGGTTGTCTATTTCGCCGTAAGCGTTGCGGCAAATATATCCCTGGGTGATGAAAATTTCCGTTTCGGGGTAGTCGCCCAAAAGAGCGTTCAACTTTTCGCGGATATAGGTGATGTCGGGTTCGGAATTTTTATCGATGCGCATGAAGTCTATTGCCGACAATGTGACCACGGGCAAGCCCTGCTGCTCGATAAGCAGGTGCAGCAAGTGGGTGGTAAGAGTCGCGCCCTGCGCCCTCACGATCCGCTCCTCAAAGAGGGTGAACAGGTCCGAGGACAACGAACGGATGTTTGCCAAATGGATTTTGATTGTATCGGTAGCTTTCGTTTTGTAGTCCGCATCCGGAAACAAGGCATCTGCCAAAGCAAAATAGTCTTGCTCCAGCTTGTTTATCACCTCGATAGCACCTTCCTGATTTTTTTTGTAGAGGTAATCCGAAATATCCTTGAGATCCTTTTCGGTTTCATCGGGAGCCGACACCACCACAAGGCTTTTTTTGCTCTCCACAATGATGTCCACGACTGCCTTGAGCTTATCGGCCGTGGAAATCGAAATATTGCCAAATTTAAGTACTTTCATTTGAGAATATTTATTGTTTGATTTGTTACCCTCATCGCAAGTTCGCAGAAAACGGGCGGTAAAACGCTCTGATATAGTTGCCGAACTTCCTTGACACTTTTTGCAAACCAAAATTTTGTTGCCTGCAAAAATACAACTTTTCTGCCGTATGTGGTGCATGTTGCTGAAAAAAGAAGAGACCATCCGACCAAGTGCCCTCATGATCCTGCGATCGAGTGAAAAAGTACTATGTCATTTGATTTCTTGGCCACTTGCTTTCTTCGTTTCTTGGTTTCTTCTTCACCTTATTAAATTTTTTATGCTATTTTTGCCAAAGGCCAAAAGATGGGTTCCGCCGGGTGTTTCTTCCAGTTTGACCTGAGAGACTTATAGCTCAAGCCATCGAGAATTTTTATCTTACCAAACAACTAAAAGCACAAACACATGCGTTTAATCATCAATTACATATCATTAGCACTGGTCATCGTGGCGGGTTCAATTTCCTGCCGTTCAAAATCAGTCTCTGAAAAACTTTCACTTAGCGAGACCGACAAATATTATTCAACCATTTCAGAAAAAAAAGGGAGAAATGCGGCATTTGTCGCTATGTTTGATTCTTCCGCAGTGATGCTCGTGGGAAAAAGTATGCCCGTAGAAGGCATCAGGCATATAAGTGAATATTTGGGCCGATCAAGCGATAGCGCATACATACTTACGTGGATGCCTTTGCGGGAATTTCAGTCCAAATCGGCAGATTTAGGTTACACGTATGGCACCTATCTGGTCAGGAGTAAAGTATCCGGAGACACTTTAGAACTTGGCACTTACACTACTATTTGGAAGAAAGATAAACGGGGAAGCTGGAAAGCAGTTTTGGACACCGGAAACGAGGGTCTTAAATAGATTAACAGCAGGATAAATTGAGAACTTTATTTACAAAAGATAGCCATTTTCAGGTAGGGTGTTCTCTTCCGCAAGCGGTACATTATAAAATGAGATTGCCCTGGCTCCGCCGAATGTCCTTTCCCGAAAGGAATGCGCTTCATCGAGGCGTATTTTCTTATTCACCTCGAAGCAAGGGAGTTGGTGCGTCCAGCCGGATTATTGCAACGCAAGTTCGGTGCAAATAATCCAACCTGAGTTTTATCTGATATTTAGCACAGCACACAGGTTATCAGATTCTTGTCAAGCATTTATATAAATAGAAAGAGGTGTGCGACCCGTTTTCGGGTCGTATGTTTGTAGAAAAATCTGTTTTCTACAAACATCTGACTCCATCCGGAGTCAAATAAAGCAACAACAAGTCAATCATATATCTCATTGACTACAAATTAGCTCGACAACCCCACCACCATTATATCGAGCTCACGTTATCTTAGTTGTACTCACAGTTTACACAACCTGCGCAAAACGGCTTAAAAGACCAAGACCGAAGGCATAAAAAAAGAGAACTACTTTCGTAATTCTCTGATTTTGAGTGACCCCGGTGAGGCTCGAACTCACGACCCAATGATTAAGAGTCATTTGCTCTACCAACTGAGCTACGGAGTCATCTTTTCGGAGTGCAAAAATAGGATTTTTATTTTTTACAGGAAAATTTTCAAGCAGTTTTTTTCTCTTTTCCAAGCAATACTGCTCACTTTTGGCTTTTTCAGGCTTGAGCCTGGCAAATCTCCAACATTCAACAAGCCATTCGTCGTTTTCTATTCCTGTTTTTTTGAGAGCCGATTTGCTATGTAGTTTTCGGATTATATTGTACTTTCGCTTCAAATTTTTTTGGAACAAAGAAGCATGATAATTACCCTTTCACCGGCCAAGATAATGAGTTTTGAACAACAACCGGATTTGAAACCGACCGAACCCATCTTCAAAAAACAAAGAGACGAAATCATCGCCCTCCTGAGGGAATTATCGGTGGAAGAGGTGAGGAAACTAATGAACATCAACCAGCAACAAGCGGACGTTGTGCTTCCGCAAATCCATCAATTCGGCAAAAAAGGCGCGCTTTCGTCGGCTTCCGCATTTGCCTACAACGGAATCGCGTTCAAAGGGCTGGACTTCTCCACCCTGTCGCCCGACGACATGCTGTATGCCCAGCAACACTTGCTGATAGGATCGGCTGTGTATGGATTCGTGCGTCCATTGGACAAGGTGCATCCGTATCGTCTGGAGATGCAGGCAAAACTGGCCAACCCCAAAGGACGGACACTGTACGACTATTGGCAGGAAACCTTGACGAACTATCTTTCCAAACGGATATCGCAGGAGGGCAAGCTGTGGCTGAACCTTTCTTCTGACGAATATGCGAAAGCCATCGACCCGAAGGGGCTTCCTTCCAAAAGCCGAATCGTGACTCCACAGTTCAAAGAAGAGGATGCCAATGGTTACCGGCAAGTGGTGGTCCACACCAAAAAAGCCCGCGGAATGATGGCTCGGTTTGTGATTGAAAACAGAATAGAAACCGTTGAGGACCTGAACGCCTTCAACACGGAGGGGTATTGCTATGCCGGGCAACTTTCAACGGACAACGAACCCACGTTTATCCGCTGATTGACACCACGCACCGCATCTCCTCAATTGCTGCCCACCGGATTCATCAACCCGGCATACGTTTTCAAAGTGGCACGGGTTGAACCCACTTTCAGCTTCGATTCGATTTGTATCGGCACCCTGTTCAGGTCGTTTGTGATATACACCTTCATGGCATCTTCCTTGTTGGTGAAGGCATCGTCGAGGATAGCCAGGCTGAGTTTGTGGCAGGAATACGATTGCCCGTTGTTCGCCTTGACCTTTTCTATGCCCAAGTATTGAACTTGCATATTCACCTTGTTTCTCCCGGAAATGAAAACGACATTGGTCTTTGAATCCTTCTTCATGTTCTCGTAGTCGAGCGTGCGAGCATAATAGACAATGCTCATCATGTCGTAGGTGCATCTGTTGGTCATCAAGGTGACATTGTGGCGCTCCTCGCCGTTTTTGACCCGCCGCGCCTGAATCTTAATCTCTCCATTGGGAAGATAGGAGTATGTCTGCCGCTCCACCGTGTGTTCGTCTCCTTCGTGAGCATCCTTCCAAAAAGCAAGCGGGCGCAATTTGAGGCTCATGAAGCAGGCAAGGGTGTCGTCCAGCTTGAAAAATTTGCGGGCTGCCCCTGTGGAATGCGACACCAGCGACATCTTGTAGGCAGAGTCGTTGTTGTATCGGGTGCGCTGGGTGAACAGCGAAGCATGGCCTGCTTTGGAGGTGATGATGCCGTACTTGAAGTACAAGTCATAGGTGAGGTTTTCTCCCGGCTTGAAGAATTTGTTTTCACCCACTTCGCATTGGCTATATGCCTGTCCTCCAAATATGCCTAAAAAGGCTGCAAGAATACATACGATTTGTAACTTCATTTCTTTCATTTTAATTTGTAACTAAAAATGTCAAGAGCTATTTAGCTGATTGGCTGTTATTGAAACCTGGAGCCCCTCCCGGTTGTTGAATCAGGGTATCCGTTCAGGTTGTTATTGTCCGACGAATTATTGTTTTCGTTTTGCTTTTTCTTTTCAGATTCTTCCAGTTGTTGCCGTTTAGTTTTCTTCTGCTGTGGCTTGTTCTTTGTGATTTCAAGAAGCTTCTGTTTGTCCAAGGGCAGCGAGGTCAAATCCCAATCTTCCTCCACCTCGAAGTAGGCTTTCAAGACCAACGATTTGTTGTAGTAATACACCATCTCGGGCTGCCTGTCGGCGGCATATTCTCCGGTGTCCCATCTCCCGTTGTTGTTGACATCAAACACAAGCCGGGCATAATAGGTGCCGGGATCGACATATTTGAACAAGGCTCCGGCATCCTTCACCTTGGTTCGCCGGATCGGCTTATCGCTCTTGTCAAGCAATTCCACAAAAGCGGGAACATTCGGCGGGAAATTTTTTATGTTGAGGAAGATATGCCCGTATTCTTCCTCTTTTTTGACCTTAAACTTTCCTTCCAACTTGTTGTTCCACAAGCCGTAATAACTATGGAAGGCCGCGGAATCGGCACTCAGCACGTAATTCTCGCCAGGCTTCCATTTGTAGGCTATTTTAAACTTGCGAGGGTTCAATGAATCGGTCAAAAGGGTGTAAGGAACGGGAGTCAGCACAGAATCCTTGGCATGACTCAGCACAATTCTTTTCTGATCAAAATCCCGGACGGGCTCCTCGAATTCGATGTCGAGCGTATGCAGAATGTCCATTGCCCCGGAAGCATTTGTCTTTATCCCCAGAAATCGGATCGGCTCTTTATCCTTGTCCTTATCTTTGTTGTTCTTTTTTCCGCCTTTGAAGTCCCTGAAATTGAGTTTCAGGGTGTCGGTAGTTTCCCGTCCTATATTCAATGAATCAGTTTTGATGTATCCCACACGCAACTGCAAGGAGTCGGTTTTCAATATCCCGGGATCGGTGATCCAATACTTCACCGTGTCGTTTTGAGCATTTCGCTCCTCCATAAGCGGAAAATCAGGATTGGGCTTGGTATGGAGCAGTTCTACACGGGCATGTTCGGTCGGTGCACCAAAATAGAGCGCAATTTGGTTTCTGGCGGGACGCTCGTATTTTTGGAGGAATTGCCGCTTGAACGAAGAGGTAAACGAGCGAAGGATGATGTTGTCGGGCAAAAACCGTGTATAGGATTTTGTGACCAACGAGTCGATTGTCTTCTTATCAGACTTGAACAAGGTATCCACACGCGTGGCGGCCACCGAAGAGGGAACAACTAAGGAATCGAGAAAAGCGATTTCTTCGGCAGGGCTATCGTATTTGAAGTCGCGGTTAGCATCCTTGAGGGCATAGAGTCGGTACTTGTTGGGGGTGACTCCGCGGATAGTGAATTCGCCCTTGCTGTTGGTCTTGGAGATGCGGTCGAACGGAAACTTCACAAATGCCGAGTCCTTCAGATTGGAATGAAGTCCCACATAGATGCCAGTTACAGGCTCCAGGTCGCTGGCCTGAAGCACCTTCCCCGAAATCTCCATCGAGTCGATCTTGGCACCTGTGGAGAAGCTGACCACAAAATTTTCGAGCACGTTTTTCTCGTTCATGTCGGCCAATGCGTCCGTAAAATCGATCACATAGGTTGAATTCGGAATGAGCGTATCGCGCAGCTCCACCTTTATTTTCCGGTTGATGGTCGTGAAAATCGGCGCAATTTTCTGCGGAGGCGTGATGATGACTTTCTCGGAAGGGTTTTCCAACTGGACGTTTTCATCAAAAAGCATGACGATGTTTTTAAGGCGAGTCACATCCAGGGCATTCATCGATGGATGGATACTGACCAGCTTAGGGGGGTCCAGGTCGTACTTGCCACCGCCCGGTGTCCCTCTGCTTGCACAAGATACCATCAGCAAGACTGACGATACTATCACCAGAGAACGGGCTAATCTTTTGAGAGCATATCGGGTAAGTCCTAACAACATAGAATTTCGTTAATATACGGACAAATGTACAATGTTTTTCTTGTTTCCGTTTTCTATTGAATTGGAAAATGTTTCCGGCAGCCGAAAGAACAGGCTTTTTTGTCTTTTCTTAAAGTTCATTCAGCAATCTGCCAAGAAAACAAATGCGGTAACACCCGAAAAGTATCACCGCATTGTTTGTCAGTCAAAAGCTGTCCGATCAAAGAAGCTTGTTGATTTTTTCGGCCAAAACAGATTTTTGAGTTGCACCCACCTGCTTGTCAACCACTTCTCCTCCTTTAAAGAACAAGATAGTGGGAATGTTGCGGATACCAAACTTGGACGTGATTTCATCGTTGCTGTCCACATCCACTTTGCCAATCACCACTTTGCCTTCGTATTCCTTGGCCAATTCTTCCACGATCGGACCCACCATGCGGCATGGGCCACACCATTCTGCCCAAAAATCTATCACCACGGGATTTCCCGAACCAATCATTTCTTCAAATGTTGCATCTGTAATCTCAAGAGCCATAATTCAAATGTTTTTTAATGTTTAAAAATATAATTGCTGTTCAATTAGTTACATTCGACTCACTAATTTATTTTAAAAAAAACAGAGTCGTTTGTTTCCAGGTATTCGATGAGTTCTTTGCTTATAGCAATTTTTGTGCCACGCGAAAAAAGCTGCACCCTCATGTTGCGTTCGCCATCGATCACCTCAAAATATAACAACGTGTTCCCTGTATTGTTTTTTATCAATGTGGATAGTTCGTCTATCATCCGGCTATCCATTTCGTGCAGTGGCAATGTAATTTTTATCTTTTCCACCATGCTTTTCTGAGCCTCGCTCAACTGCTGTATCGAATTGATTTTCAGCTCCAGCCTATCGCCATACCTGCTCGGCTGCACCCTCGCCTTGAAAAGGAGGCTCAGCCCCTTTTTCCCGTATTTGGAGAAGTTGATGTAGTCGTCGCCAAAAAACGGGATCTCGCCGCTCGACTCAAAATCCTCGATGCGGACAATCATATAAGGCTTGCCAGTTTTGGTGATGCCTTCGCGCGTGTCACTGACAATTCCGCCGAAAAGAAGCTCTTTGCCATTGAGCGCCTCCCTATCGTCCAATTCATTCGGATGCACGTTGCAGACATATTTCAGCACGATGGAATATGGATCCAATGGGTGGGCCGAAAGATACATCCCGATCAAGTCGCGTTCCTTGTTGAGCCGCTCCAGATCAGACCACGAGTCAACATTCGGAATGTCGGGATGAGCAATGTCGTAGAGCGTGTCGTCGCCAAACAGCGAATTAGAGGCTTGTGCCTTGTCCGTCTGGTATTTATTGCCGTAGCGGATAAGCGAATCGAGAAACACCTCCCCCTTGCCGTTTGTTCCGAAAAACTGTTCGCGCTTGACGCCCGGGAAGTTGTCGAAACCGCCTGCCAAGGCCAACGACTCGATGTTCTTCTTGTTGCACGAACTCAGGTTGACACGTTCCACAAAGTCGAAAACATCTTGGAAAGGACCGTTTTTAGCCCGCTCGTCCAAAATATTGTTCACAGCTCCCTCGCCGACTCCCTTGATGGCCGCCAGCCCAAAACGGATGTCGCCTGCCTTGTTGACAGAGAATTTCAGCAACGATTCGTTCACATCCGGCCCCAGCACCTTGATTCCCATCGCCTTACACTCGTCCATAAACTTCGTGATTTCGGTGATGTTCGACAAGTTGCGCGAAAGCACTGCCGCCATGTATTCCGAAGGATAATTGGCTTTCAGCCAAGCGGTCTGGTAGGCCACCCACGAGTAGCAAGTGGCATGTGATTTATTGAAAGCATACGAAGCAAATTTTTCCCAGTCGGCCCAAATTTTATTGAGCACCTTTTCTTCGTGACCGTTCGCCTTCCCCCCTTTCAGGAATTTTTCCTTCAAGGCATTCATCTTATCAATCAATTTCTTACCCATCGCTTTGCGCAACTCGTCCGACTGGCCGCGGGTGAAATCGGCCAGCAAGCGCGACAAAAGCATCACCTGTTCCTGATACACCGTAATTCCATAAGTGTCTTGCAGGTAACGCTCCATAATCGGAATGTCGTAAGTGATTTCCTCCTGCCCGTGCTTGCGGGCAATGAATTGAGGAATATAGTCCATCGGCCCTGGGCGATACAAGGCATTCATGGCGATGAGGTCTTCAAACTTGGAAGGTTGAAGCTCCTTCAGGTATTTTTGCATCCCGGCCGACTCGAACTGGAAAGTTCCGGTGGTTTTTCCCAAGCTGTACAATTCATACGTTTTGGGATCGTCAATGGGGATGACGCTAATATCAATCTTTTCGCCCGTGGTGCGTTCTATGTTTTCAAGGGCTTCCTTGATGATCGAAAGGGTTTTCAGGCCCAAGAAGTCCATCTTGATAAGCCCGGTTTCTTCAATCACTGAACCCTCGTATTGTGTCACGAGCATGGTCTCGCCCGTTTCCTTGTCTTCGGCAGTGCTGACCGGCACAATATCCGAAATATCCTGCCGCCCGATGATGACCCCGCAGGCATGGACGCCCGTGTTCCGGACATTCCCCTCCAGCATCTGGGCATATTTCAGCGTGTCCTGCATCACGGTGTCCCGGCTGTTGGCAGCCTCTGCAAGCTCCGGCACATAGGCGATGGCATCGCATTCGCGGATGTTGGCGAGGAACTGATTGCCCAGGCCCTCACCCTTGCTGGCGCCGTGCACGAGGCCGGCAATGTCGACGAAGCTCATGCGCGCCGGAATGATCTGCTGGCTCTTGGCGACGACGGCGAGCCTGTCGAGACGCGCATCGGGCACCGCCACCTCGCCGGTGTTGGGCTCGATGGTGCAGAACGGGAAGTTCGCCGCCTGCGCGTTGGCG
>MKRS01000299.1 GCA_001897035.1 Bacteroidales bacterium 45-6 | reverse complement strand
TTGTATATCGCTGGATCATGTATGTGGTGCTGTTCAAGAGCTACAAAAAGGCCATTAAAGGCGAGCTGCAAAGCTGGGGCGTTCTGAAGCGCACGGGTAATGTTTCGGACGTAGATTAAGCCGACTACTATATTCCCGGGCTGCAAAACGAAATGATTCACTTTGTGGCCCGGTCTTTTTCTGGGGGCATCGCCTGCCCTATGCAATTCTATCGCATTTTTTCACTAACAATATAGATAGCAATCAGTCATGGACATTCTTGATGTATGCCTGATACTAAAAGACAAATTACAAATTATAGTTTTGCAAGATGGGAAAAGCAATTAGTTCAGCAATCTTATTATCTATTTTATTCTGCATAGCTATTTCTGCCAAAAGAATAGCCGTTAAAGGAATAGTCCAGGATGAATACGGCAGACCCGTCAACAATATTGCAGTATCGATAAGGGATACATCTTATGGATTTGGAAGTAGCCGATTCAATTTTGAAATAAATCAAAACGACACACTGCATTTTGCTGTTGACGAAGAGAATAAAAAAGACACTCTATTTGCAGACCCAGAAGCCGATCATGTTGTTCGGGTGAAGCTATCTGTGGATTCTTCAGGTGTTTATTATTGGCCTCTACCTCCCAATTTTCAATCAGGAGATTTCTCCATCGAAAAATTCCTGAAGAATAATCTCCGCTATCCCGAGGATGCCTTGAGAGATAGCATTTCAGAAGTTGCACATGTTCGCTTCAGGTTGAATGCAAAGGGTGAAAAAGACAATTTTTCTGTCATACCTTCCGTATCACCATCAGTGGATCAGGAAGCAATTCGCTTGGTCAGCCTAATGCCCAAAATGATCCCTGTGAGGAAAGAGAATAAATACAAGGTAGCCAATTGCTTTATTCCCATTAGATTTAACATCAACGACTATCGATCTTCTGCGAAAGACTCTATGAAAGTTTCTGACTCGATTGTTGCAAAAGGTATCGAGATGGTCAAGCAACCCGAATTTCCAAACGGGTTCAATAAATTAATGGAGTTTCTAAAGAAAAACATTACTTACCCCAAGGATGCCATAAAAAAGAATGTGTCGGCAAAAGTTCAGGTGAAATTTGTCGTAGATCAAAAAGGCGATATCCATGATATAACGATCATTTGGAGTGCATATCCGGCATTGGATGAAGAAGCGATCAGAGTTGTCAGGAAAATGCCCCGGTGGATTCCCGGGGAGCAAAAAAGAGGCGAGAAGATCTATCCTTGCTCGGTGACATACGTACTCCCCATCCAATTTCAGATGTAGCAGTAAAAATACTGATTATAAAGACTGCCGTTTACTTAACGCGACGAAGTACAGTTTTATAGCTGATAGCTCTAAGAAAAGGCTAATGGTTATTAGCCTATATTTTACAACAACAAATGGACATCACTTGTCTATCGTGATGCTTTTTGATCCGATGCGGCTTCCATCGGCAAATATATCGGCGCGGTAAGTCCCCGGCTGTAAATATTCTTCCACGATCCAGTAGAGCGTGACAGGCGTTTCCTCACCTCCATATTCCACAATCCGTTTCATCGAATAGTTGATTTCCTTGTTCTCGAAAGTGAAGAGATTGGCACCAGTCTTTACCAGTACGTCGTCGTCAGGTTTCATGATCCGGACATAAATCGTCCGTTCGCCGGGTTGAGCGGTGATATTTTTGGTGATCGTGAAG
>MKRS01000298.1 GCA_001897035.1 Bacteroidales bacterium 45-6 | reverse complement strand
GTTACATATTCAAAACAGTCGTTTCAAAGGACGTGTGAGAATCACGATTAACAAAGGAAACGAAATTTTATCGATCATAACAATTCCGGATGACGAGTAACAATGGGGAGGACTTTGGTTCTCCTTTTTTGTGTTCAAAATGGCTTTGTGTTCAAATAAATCTATAAACAGCATTGAATACAGGGCAATTATGTAATCAACTAAATCTTTGAATAAAATGAAAACAAAAGCGGTAATATATGCCAGAGTCAGTTCACTGAATGACCGGCAAGATACGGAAAGACAAATCTCAGATTTGAAAAGGTATGCTGAATCGAATGACTTGAAAATTGAAAAAGTATTCCAAGAGCATATTTCAGGGGCAAAGAAAATTGAGGAAAGAGAAATTCTCAGAGAATGCCTAAGCTATTGTACAAGCAATTCTGTTGATTTTCTACTTCTCTCAGAACTGTCAAGATTGGGCAGATCCACCTTACAGGTGTTGAGAAGTCTGGAAATTCTTCACGAACATAAAGTTTCGGTGTATATTCAGAATTTAGGGATATATACATTGCTTGAAAATGGAGAAGTGAATCCGGTTGCTTCGATTTTAGTAACCGTAATGGCTGAAATGGCAAATATTGAACGGAATAGTATCAAGTATCGGCTCAATAGCGGTCGGGCAAACTATATTGCTAAAGGTGGAAAATTAGGAAGGAAAATCGGTTCTTTAAAATCGAATGAAAAGAAAAAAGAGGAATATAAAGAAGTGATTGCTCTTCTAAAGAAAGGGTATTCTATTCGGAATATTGCTAAATTGCAAGGAATCGGAATTTCTACGGTACAGAGAATTAAAAATGAGTTTATGCAACTATGAATCCAAATTATCTTATTCTTCTGAATTTTATTACAGAAGAAATATTAACGATTAGATTGAATGCAGAAGAAATTGAAGAATCCCCTAAATACAGAGACTTTGAGGACTTTCTGAAAACGCTTGAAGTTAAATATGATTTCAAGTTAAGTGAATGCCAATGGATAACATTTGAAACATTATCACAAAGGCAAATCGGATTTTGAAGGAGCTTCGGCTCTTTCTTTTTTTATTCTTACATTAAGGGAAAAAACACACATACAGTTATCTTGAAGAATAAATATGCTGTTGGTAATGAATTGTTTATGACTGTTTATTTATTTTTTTTAGTAAATTATGTTTCAAAACCAATAAAAAACTTACATTTGAAGGAATAATACTCATAAGAAGAGCGTCATATTAACAAAAAAATGTATATTTGTGAAAATTTAGGTAGTGAAAACCGCCTAATTGCTACAGAAAGCGTTTTTTTGCTTTTATCCTAAGAAACGAAATCGCCAATTTCAAACTTACGGAAGGATAAAAGGAATATGACGCTCATTCTTTTTTGTTTGTGTGCTGGTAATGGCAGAGATTGTCATATCTATATTATACACGACAAAGAGGCGTGGGTATTGTTCCTTCCTTTTTATCTCCGAGAGGCATTGGCGATGCCTGTTTCTTGATAAATTGCGAATACAAGTCCTCACGCCTTCTTTATGTTTTATTTTTGCTCAATCGGGGGATTATAGGCTGTATTTAAATTATGCCAGCAATAAGATCTATTTATTGGGAACAATTATCCAGAGACCTGCTTGTCTATAAATTCCCATTCAACAACCTTACATTAGGTAGTGTGCTGACGGTCAATGAAAG
>MKRS01000297.1 GCA_001897035.1 Bacteroidales bacterium 45-6 | reverse complement strand
TCCTGCTTTTCATCATAGAAACGCAAATCTGCCAAATTCAAGGCAGAGCCTTGATTCTAAATACGACATAGCTAAAAGCTATGCCGAACGCTTCCGCACATAGCCTACGCTCATCGAGGGACCGGGAAATGCCATTATTAATTCACCATGAAGGAACATCATAGTCATTTTCGACATATTTTACTTCAATACCTAAGCTATGGGCAATTGATTCTATTTTTAAATTATTCATTTTCCTTTTTTCGGATAAAATATGAAAATAAAGGCCGAATTCGCCTCGATCCCAAACTATAATATCTTTATATTTATTATATAGCTCTCTCAAACTATTTATATTGATTTGTTTATTAGTGTAATAATCTAAAAATGCTGAAGTTCCAATTTCTATAAGAGGCTTTTTCAATCTTTTCAATATTTGGTTCTTGTTAGTCTCTAATTTTATTTTCGTTAGATTTTTTTCATCCATTCTTAATAGCTCTTTATTATCAAAAAAAGACAATCCATTTATTTTTAGCATATTTTCATGTATCTCATTTTCACTGCTAAATTCAATAAAAACACCCATTTTAATATTCCATAGTACCGTGTTAATAAGATATTTATGTAAAAAAAACTCGCCTTTATTTTCCGAAGTAAAACCAAGTGGTCCTTTTGCTGACTTAAAAACAACAGTTTCATAAGTACTCAAAACTTTCCTAAAGTTAGGAGTATTACTCTTTTCTTCTAATCGGTGAAAGTCCGATAATATATATATGATTGATTTCATTATTAGGCATCATTTGTATGGAAATATTTTTGTTTCACCTTTTGCATTCGTTGAATGAAAATGTCCAGAATCGTGATGGGTTGCATCACCAGCGTCAGAATGACCGTCTGGATGTTCCTCATATTTATTTTTCCCATTAGGATTTCGTCTTCCTAAACTTTTAGCTCCATCTTCTTTCATTTTCTCATAATTTTTACCTCGGCTACTTTCATTTAATTCATCCATTTCGATATTTTCACCTCCTTTTGATTCTCTGGGAACTTTTGCATGATTCTTAGCTTTGTTTTGTGCTTGTCCTCTTGTGTCTGGTTCATCTTTCTTGTCTTGAGTTTTATTCTCTCCCTTTGTTTGCGATGTCTTTTGATCATTCTTCCCACTTGTAGCCCTCTCTAGGGTTACTGCTTGCTGGGCAATACCCGCTGCAACAACTGTTTTGATAAAATTTCCTACTTTCTTAACAAGATCTACCATCGCCTGCCCCGTTTTAGGATCAGCAGGCCAATAGGGAACGCCAGGAATTCCTACCCCGGGAATTGCAAAATCTTGCTGTCCGTCCGGATCCATCCGATTCACGGGGTTGTCGCTGCAATACACATATGGCGAAATCCATGGTTTCTTTTCGGTCTTGGAATCAGGAGTCCAGAAATTGATGTAATTCAAGTCGTACGGCCTTGCCTCGAAATCGTAGGTGTTCAGCCCGCCCATCACGTCCAGCTCCTTGCCGCCGAACTTGCGCTTGTTGTCGCTACCCGAAGCCGAGTTGGTGAGCTGGTTGTGTGCCATCTGCATCCCAAAAGGATAATAGTCGTTGCGCTCGACGACTGTCCCCGACTGGTTGATCACCGTGCGGTTGTCGCCCAAATGGTCGGTCTCGTAGAAATAATAGACCCCGCCCTTGATGTAGCCACCATCCACGAATATCCGATCCAACACATTGTTTTCAAAG